>NZ_CP045434.1:2100000-2305000 GCF_009363895.1 Sphingomonas ginsengisoli An et al. 2013
CTCTGGTCGAAATAGTCGACCAGGCTCGACTTGCCGCGCCCGGTGACGAAGATCAGCTGCTCGATGCCCGCCTCGCGCGCCTCGTCGACCGCATATTGGATCAGCGGAC
This sequence comes from Sphingomonas ginsengisoli An et al. 2013, assembly GCF_009363895.1. Lineage (NCBI taxonomy): Bacteria > Pseudomonadati > Pseudomonadota > Alphaproteobacteria > Sphingomonadales > Sphingomonadaceae > Sphingomonas > Sphingomonas ginsengisoli (ex An et al. 2013). Next base: position 2,100,110 of record NZ_CP045434.1, read on the forward strand.
GGTCGATCACCGTCAGCATCTCCTTGGGCATGGTCTTGGTCGCCGGCAGCAACCGGGTGCCGAGGCCGGCGACGGGGAAGACGGCCTTGCGAACGGGCTTGAAAGCGCTGGTCATTGGGGGGTCACGGGTCCTGTGCTGTCGGTCTGGTTGGTCGCCTGGCCGTTGGTCTCGATTTCGGGCGCGGCGCCGCCATCGGGGGGCGGCAGGTCGAAGCGGTCGGCCTCGCGCGGGCGGTTCTTGGCCTGCAATTCGTCGACCCGCGCCGGGCGCGCCTGCGGCGGCATCGTCAGCAGGTCGTCGACGCTGGGCGTGGTCAGCGCGACCTTGGGCTTGACCGGCAGCGCATGGCCCGGCTTGGGCTGTAGCGTACCGACCCGGCCGCAGCTCACCAGCAGCCCGGCGACCGCCATCACCACTGCGGCCTTCCCAAGCGCCCGTCGGACCTTGTAGGCCTCACCCATGCGCTCCATCCTGCTCGTTGCCGCCCTGCTCGTCATCGCCGGTTGCGATAGGCAAGTTTCCTCCAACGGCCAAGTCGCCGCGAACGCCGCCGCGGGCGACACCGCCGCCAAGCCCCCGGCCAGCAAGCTCGACCGTAGCCATGCGGGCCAACCCGCCCCCGACGTCGGCTTCGTCAACGGCGACGGCGAAGACGCCAGCCTCGCGGGTTTCTCGGGAAAGCCGCTGCTGATGAACCTGTGGGCGACCTGGTGCGCCCCGTGCATCAAGGAATTGCCGACCCTCGACAAGCTCGCCGCGACTCCCGGCGCGCCGCAGGTCCTCGCGCTGAGCCAGGACATGCAGCCGCAGTCCACCGTCGCCGCCTTCCTCGACGAGAAGAAGATCGGGCTCGACAGCTACCAGGACAAGGAAATGGCGATGAGCAGCGCGCTCGGCGTCCAGACCCTGCCGACCACCGTGCTCTACAGCTCGGAGGGCAAGGAGATCTGGCGCTATACGGGCGAGATGGACTGGACCAGTCCGCAGGCCCGCCAGCTCCTCGCCGAAGCCAAGTAACCGCTCACCCCACCGGAGGTTTGTCCATGCGTCATCTGCCCTCGCTCGCCCTCGCGCTCGCGCTTGCCGCCACCCCGGCGGGCCTCGCGCTGGCCCAGCCCGCCGCCGCGCCGGCCGCCGCCACCCCGGCCAGCGAGGATGCCCGCCTGACCGCTTTCCTCGACGCCGAATTCGCCGCTGACTTGAAGCTGCGCCCGCAGCTCGCCACCCGGCTGGGGATCAAGGAGGGCGAGGACCGGCTCGACGACAATAGCGAGGCCGGCCAACTCGCCCGGCTCGAAGCCCGCCGCGCCAGCGTCGCGCGGATGAAGGCGCAGTTCGACCGGGCCAAGCTGTCGCCGTCCGGGCAGACCAACTTCGACATCTGGCAGACCGAGCTCGACCGCGCCGAGCTGCAATATCAATATCGCCGCTTCCAGCCGCCCTTCTATTCCTTCCTTTATTCGGCGCACACCACGCTGCCCGACTTCATGATCAATACGCACACGGTCGCCGACGCCGCCGACATGCGCGCCTACAACGCCCGGCTGAAGGCGATTCCCGCCGCGCTCGACACCGCCATGGGGCTGAGCAAGCAGTCCGACGACGCCGGCATCCGCGCCCCGCGCTTCCAGGTCGAGCGGGTGATCAGCGGCAGCCGCACCCTCATCAGCGGCGCGCCCTTCGACGGCGGCAAGGACTCGCCGTTGTGGGCCGATGCGCAGGCCAAGGTCGCCAAGCTGCGCACCGCGGGCAAGTTCACCCCGGCCGAGGCCAACGCGCTGCTCGCCGACGCGCGCACCTCAGTCCTCGGATTGAAGCCGGTCTACGAACGGATCATCGCCTGGGCGACGAGCGAACTGCCGCGCGCGCCTTCCGGTCGGGTCGGGGCGATCTCGCTCCCCGGCGGCAAGGCCTGGTACGCCACCGCGCTTAAGATCAACACCACGCTCGACCTCAGCGCCGACCAGATCCACGCCATCGGCCTCAAGGAAGTCGCGCGAATCGAGGGCGAGCAGGACGCGCTCGCCCGCTCGGCCGGCTTCGCCAATCGCCAGGCCTTTTACGACGACCGGGCGAAGCGCTTCCCGCCGGCCGACTATACCGACGTCACCCGCCAGGAATATCTGACCCGCGCCAACGCCGCGGTCGCGCACAACCGCGAGTTGCTCCCGGCGCGCTTCAACAACCTGCCCCAATACAAGGCCGAAGTCGTCCGCGAGCCCTCGTTCAGCGAGGTCGCCGGCGGCGCCGCCCATGCCAGCGGGCCCAGCCCCGACGGCGTCCGCCCGGGCCGGGTCTACGTCCACCTGCTCGGCAAGACCGAGGACCCCGCCGCGGTCTACGACCTGATGTGCCACGAGGGCATTCCCGGTCACGTCATGGCCGGCGACATCCAGGTCCGCCAGACCGGCACCCCCAAGTTCCGCCGCTCGGGCGGCTATGTCGCCTTCAACGAGGGCTGGGCGCTCTATGCCGAGCTGCTGTGCAAGGAGATGGGCGCCTATCCCGACGTCGCCGCCGACTTCATGCGCCTCGACGCCGAGCTGTTCCGCGCCAGCCGGCTGGTAGTCGACACCGGCATTCACGCCGAGGGTTGGACCGAGGAGCAGGCGGTTGCCTACATGATCAAGACCGGCCGCCTGTCGCCCGAAAGCGCCCGCTCCGAAGTGCGCCGCTACATCACGCTCCCCGGCCAGGCGACCGGCTACAAGATCGGGATGCTCAAGATCATGGAGCTGCGCAGCCGCGCGCAGAAAGCGCTCGGCCCGAAGTTCGACATCAAGGCCTTCGACGACCTCATCATCGCCGAAGGCTCGCAGCCGCTCCCGGTGCTCGAGCGGCGTGTCGACAACTGGGTCGCCTCCCAGCGCTAGGAGCACACCGCCGTTGCCGGCGCGCGGCGGACCTGCGACAAGTGTGGCGGCGCCTGCCCGATGGTGGCGCCCTGTCGCGTCTTCCTCATGCAGAAGGACCGCGCCATGCCTCTCGCTCCCCGCTTCACCCTCACCCTCGCGCTGGTCTCGACCACGGCCATGGCCGCCGGCGACCTGTTGCCCTTGAAACAGGGCATCTATGTTCCCGTCGGCCATGCCTGCCGCGGCGCGTCCAATGCCGAGATGGTCAACTATTGGGGCGGGCGCAGCTCGATCGGCGTGGCCCAGGCCGAATGCAGCATCGCCCGCCTGGTGAAGCGCGGCAACGTCTACACCCTCCACGATCGCTGCCGCGATATCCAGAGCGGTGACATGATCGAAGGCGGGGCGACCGTGCTCACCATCACCAGCCCGACCGCCTTCGCCATGGCCGGCACGCGCTACCGTTACTGCGGCGCCCGTCCGACCTTCTAGGCGCTTGCCTCACTTGGGCGGGGCGGAGTCCTTCATCTGCGCACCGAGCGCGGCGCCGCTCTTGGCGATGTCGGGCATCATCCGCATCATGTCGGGCAGCGCCGCGACCATGCCGTGCATGACGTCGGGCTCGAACCACATGCCGATCATCTCGCGGCCATAAGCGGCGCCGGTCGGGGTCGCCAGGAAGGCCTGGATCTCGGCCAATTGGCGGGCGTCGAACTTGCGCGCCAGTGCCCGCGCCATGCCCTCGCGGAAGCGCGGCTCGGCGACGTCGCCGAACTTCACCAGCGTGGTCTGGACGAAGGCCTTGCCGGCGGCGACTTTGGCGTCGAAATTGGCGTCGCCCTTGGCCAGGCTGACCCGCAGCGGCTCGGTGCTCGGCGGCTTGGCCATGGCATTCTTGCGCGGGGCGGTGGGCGGAATCATCGCCTCGAAATCGGCCTCGCTCATCGACAGCACGCGGTCGACGGTGCGGTCGATGAAGCCGTTCATCGCGCTGGCATAGGTGCCGTTGGGAAACATCGTGATCGCCGCCTGGCGAGCGACCACCAGCCGCGCCGCATCGGGTTCGGGCCCGGCCGGGAACAGCAGGTCCATCATCTTGCTCATCATCGCCATCATCTCGGCCGGGCTGGGTGCCGGCCGGCTCTTGGCCGGCGCGGCCGCCGGCGCGGTCGCCCGCGGCTTGGCCTTGGTCGAAGCGGTGGCATTGGCGGCGCTGGGCACGACGACGGCGGCGCAGGCGGCGAGCACAAACAACTTGCTGGTCACGATAGAAATTCCCCCATTGATCGTCGTTGAGTAAGGCCCCCCACAGGCCGGTTCAATCCAAGAAAAAAGGCCCCGCCGGACAAGCCGACGGAGCCTTTTTCCTTCAATCGGTGCGCCGCTCAGGCGTGGTAGAGCACGTCGCTCGTCAGGTTGACGGTCGAGCCCAGCACGATGATCGTCATGTCGACCGAGCCATTGTGGTCGGTGTCGATCCCGATCGTGTGGGTCGCCGCATTCCAGCTGACCCAGCCGCTGGTCGCCCCGGCGACATTGCGCAGGTCGAGCTTGTCGGCGCCGGTCTGGAAGTCCTTGACCGTGTCGGTGGAGCCGTCCTTGTCGAACACGAAGGTGTCGTTGCCGGTCCCGCCCCACAGCTCGTCATTGCCGCCGAAGCCGCGCAACACGTCGTCGCCGCCATTGCCCTTGAGCACGTTGGCGACGTCATTGCCCCACAGCAGGTCGCGGGCCGAACCGCCGGTCGCATTCTCGATCGTCGTGCCGTAGGCAATCGAGAAGTTCTGATATTCGGTGGTGCGGATCCCGGCGACCCCCACGTCCGCGGCGATCCGCGAGGCATTGCCGGTCATGTAGCTGTTGGCGACCGCGTCGATGTACGACTGCGGCGTCGGCCCGAGTCCACCGTCGACGTCGTAGCCGGCGATCTTCGACAGGTCGGCGCGCGCGGCGTTGATGACGTCAGCGCTCGGCACCGCGCCGCCGATCGAGCTGAACGCGCCCGCGTGCAGATCGAGGAACTGCGACACGGTGAAGCCCGACAGATCGATCGTGTCCTTGCCGCCTGCGTCATAGACCGACAGGTAGGGGAAGGGGTTCTTGGTGAAGTCGTAGACCGCGTTGCCGGCGTTCGAATTGAACCCGTAGACGGTGTCCCCCGCCCGCGTGGTCGGGTCGGCGCCATATTTTTCCTGGATGACGAAGATGTCGTGCAGCAGCGGCGTCTGCGCATTGCTGTTCACGAATTGCGTCCAGTTGACGATCCGCGCGCCGGTCGAACCCGCGCTCCAGTAGGACATGATCGTATACTGGGTCGAATCCTGCGCATACTCCGCATAATTGGCGTAGGTCAGGTCGAGATTCGGGTCGTAGTTGTAGTTGCCCGGATGCGACAGGCCGAGCGTGTGGCCGAGTTCGTGGATCAGCGTCGTGTTGCCGTAGCCGCCGAACGTGAACCACTTGTTGGTCCAGTTACCGCCCTGACTTGCCGGCGCGTTCGGATCGTTGGTGAACACGTCGCTCTGGAACTTCCAGCCGCGCTGGCCGGGATAATAGGCATAGGCCTGCGCCGGATCGAGCGAATTGGCGAAGACGATGTCCGCGCCCTGGCCGTTGGTTTCGCGGAAGCTCTCCGGGATGAGGTCATCCCACAGCTTGATCGCCGCGCGCGCCGCCGCCTCTTGGTCGGGCGTGTAGTTCGACAGCCCGTAGCCGGCGGTGAAGCCGAAATTGGGATTGTTGTAGAGCCCGGTCAGGTGCTGCAGGTCGAGGAAGGTGTAGGTGATGACACCGTTCGACGCCTTGAGCTCGGGACCGGCGTCGAGATGGCTGGTGACCGAATTCGTCCCGGTCAGCGGAAGGATCGGCTTCCCGGCGTAGGTGTAGCCGACATAGTTATCGAGGTTGATGAAATCCTGAGGCTGGATCTTGGTCGTCAGACTATTGGTGCGCGGCAATGACATCGACTCGGTCTCCTCCGCCGACAGCAGCCGGCAACCGCTCGAAGCTGTCGCCTCGTTCAGCCGGCGTCAACCTTTTATTAAGGAAGTTTCTCGTTGATTTAGAACGGCTTTGTTTCGATGTTCACGAATGTGCCACCTTCGCACAGGCCGTTCAGTCGCGCAGCAGTTCGTTGATGCTGGTCTTGGACCGCGTGCGTTCGTCGACGCGCTTGACGATCACCGCGCAGGCGAGGCTCGGCGCCCCGTCCTTGCCCGGCAGGCTGCCCGGCACCACCACCGAATAAGCGGGCACGCGGCCGTACATCACCTCGCCCGAGGCACGGTCGACGATCTTGGTACTCGCGCCGAGGAACACGCCCATGCTGAGGACCGCGCCGCGTTCCACCACCACGCCCTCGGCCACTTCGGAGCGCGCCCCGATGAAGCAATCGTCCTCGATGATCACCGGACCCGCCTGCAGCGGCTCGAGCACCCCGCCAATCCCGGCGCCACCCGAGATGTGGACGTTGCGGCCGATCTGCGCGCAGCTGCCCACCGTCGCCCAGGTGTCGACCATCGTTCCCTCGCCGACATAGGCGCCGAGGTTGACGAAGCTCGGCATCAGCACCGCGCCCGGCGCGACATAGGCACCGCGACGGACGATCGCGCCCGGCACCGCGCGGAAGCCGGCCTTGGTGAACTCGTCGGCGCCCCAGCCCTCGAACTTGCTCGGCACCTTGTCCCACCAGTTCGCCCCGCCCGGCCCGCCGGCGATGGCCGCCATCGGGTTCAGCCGGAAGCTCAGCAGCACCGCTTTCTTGAGCCACTGGTTGACCCGCCAGCCATCGGCGGTCGGCTCGGCGACCCGCGCCTCGCCGCTATCGAGCAGCCGCAACGCTTCCTCGACCGACGACCGGAGCGTCGCGCAATCGAGGTCGAGATTGTCGCGCTGTTCCCACGCGCCCTCGATGATCCCCTGCAGCTCGCTCACTGTTCTTCTCCCAACAATTTTTCCAGCCACTCACCGACATCGCGGATCGTCACGTCGATATGGCCCGGCTCGGCATCGTGGTTGCCCCGCTCGGAGCCATTGTCCACCCACACCGTCGTCATGCCGAGCGCTTTGGCCGGCCGCAAATTCTGCGCCATGTCCTCGACCATGCAGGCGCGGGCCGGGTCGATCCCGAAGCTCGCCAGCATCAGCCGATAGCCGTGCGGGTCGGGCTTGGGCCGAAGCTCGGAGGCGATGATGTCGTGCAGCTGCTCGAACTGGTCGGCCGCGCCGATCCGCTCGAGCACGCGCCGCGCATAAGGCGCATCGCCGTTGGTGAAGACGAACTTGCGCCCCGGCAGCCGGCCCAACCCCCGCACCAGCCGCGCGTCGGGCGCGACCCGGTCGAGCGGAATGTCGTGAACGTCGTCGAGGAAATGGTGGGGATCGATGTCATGCTCGGCCATCAGCCCGGCGAGCGTCGTCCCGTGGGCATGGAAATGCGCCTTCTGCACCCGCTTCGCCTCAGCGGCATCGCAGCCCTTCAACTGCCGGATATAGGCCTGCATCCGCTCGTCGATCAGCCCGAACAGCCCGGTCGACGCCGGGTAGAGGCAGTTGTCGAGGTCGAACACCCAGTCGGTGATATGGGCAAAGCGCGGGTCCATGCGCCCGCGTCCTTGCGAGGAGCGCCGCGCCGACGCAACCGCTCCGGTCGGAATATCCGACCAAACCGTCATGCTGAACTCGTTTCAGCATCCATCCTCGCGCCTCGCCACGGGCGGAGATTTTGAACATGGAACAGGTTCAGGTTGACGATCGCGAGAGAAAGGCTCTCACGGCTTGACCCTTTGTCCCCGCGCCCTTTCCCGCTAGCCTGCCCCGACGCATGGACATCTACCTCCCGATCGCCGGCATGTCCGTCAGTGCGCCGCTGATCGTGGTGCTCGGCTTTCTGGTCGGCATCCTGTCCGGCCTGTTCGGCGTCGGCGGCGGGTTTCTGACCACCCCGCTCCTCATCTTCTACGGCATTCCTCCTGCGGTCGCGGTCGCCTCGGCGACCACCCAGCTGACGGGCGCCAGCGTCTCGGGCGTGCTCGCGCACATGCGCCGCGGCGGGGTCGATTTCCGGATGGGCGGAGTGATGATCGCCGGCGGCCTCGTCGGCAGCGCGAGCGGGGCGGGCATCTTCCGCCTGCTCCAGTCGAGCGGCCAGATCGATACCGTCATCGGCATCCTCTACGTCCTCCTGCTCGGCTCGATCGGCGGGCTGATGCTCCGCGACGCGGCAATCGCGCTCGGCTGGATCGCCACCGCCGCCCCCGCCGAGCCCCGCCCCCGTCACAAGAGCTGGATCGCCGGTCTGCCCGGCCGCTGGCGCTTCTATGCCTCGGGCCTCTATCTCTCGCCGATCGCCCCGGCGCTGCTCGGCTTCGCCGCGGGCGTGCTGACCGTGCTGCTCGGGGTCGGCGGCGGCTTCATCCTCGTCCCGGCGATGATCTATTTGCTCGGCATGGCGACGCGGGTGGTGGTCGGCACCAGCCTCGTCATGATCCTCGCGGTCAGCGCGGCGACCACCATGATCCATGCGCTGACCACCCAGTCGGTCGACATCGTCCTCGCCGCCCTGCTCCTGGTCGGCGGCGTGATCGGCGCACAGGTCGGCGCGATCCTCACCACCCGGATCAAGCCCGACTATCTCCGCCTCGCCCTCGCGCTGATCATCCTGCTGGTCGCGGCGCGGATGGCGCTCGGGCTCACCTATCGCCCGGACGAGATCTTCTCGATCGAATATCTGTGATCCGTCGGCTCGCCCTCCTCCTCGCGCTTGCTCCCTTCCTCAGCGCCCAGACCGCGCCGACGCTGGTGCCCGACATCTCGGCGCGGCGGATCGACATCCAGTACAGCTTCACCGGCGCGCAGCTCCTGCTGTTCGGCGCGATCGTCTACCCGCGCGGCCGGGTGCCCGAGGCGCCGGCCGACATCGTGGTGGTGCTGAAAGGTCCGAGCCAGCCGATCATGGTGCGCGAGAAGCAGCGCCTCGCCGGCATCTGGACCAATGCCGATTCGAACCGCTTCCGCTCGGCCCCCGGCTTCTACGCGGTCGCCTCCTCGCGCCCGATCTCCACATTGGTCGATAGCCGCACCGCCGCCATTTACGAGCTCGGCCTGCAGAACCTCCAGCTCTCGCCCGGCGGCGGTGCCCAGCCCGACAAGGAACGGCGCTTCGAAGCCGGATTGCTCGACCTGCGCCGCCGCCAAGGCCTCTATGTCGAGGACGGCTCGGGGGTCGAGATTAGCGCCAACGTCCTCTACCGCGCGCGCATCTTCATCCCCAGCCAGGTCCCGGTCGGCACCTACACGGCCGAGACCTTCCTGATCGAGCGCGGCAAGGTCATCGCCGCTGCCACCAAGGAAATCCAGGTCGGCAAGTCGGGGTTCGAGCGGGTGGTCGCCCAGGCCGCCCGACGCCACGCCTTCGCCTATGGCCTCGCCGCGGTTGCGTTGTCGCTGTTCCTCGGCTGGGCCGCCGCCGCCGCCTTCCGCCGCCGCGGCGCCTAACGCCCCCGCGTGACGGAATCTTAACTGCGGCGGCGTTAACCTTGGCTCCTTATTCCAGCGTATCTGTGCGGAGCCGACCATTTCATGACCGACCAACCGAGCCTCAAGGCCTTCCTCGACGAGCTTTCGAGCTTCAACGACGAGGATTCGACCGGCGGCCACGTGCCTTCGCCCGCGCACAAGCTCGAGCCGATCGGCGCGGTGCTCGAGATCGCCGGCTCGGGCTCGCGCATCCGGATGGACGCGGCCCGCCTCAACGCGATCAGCACCCACGCCGACCAGTCGGTCGCCATGTCCGGGCAGGTCGGCAGCCAGGTCAAGATGGCCTTGGACGGCAGCTGGCTGATCGCCAACGTCCGCACCATGAAGGGCGATGACGACGGCACCATCTCGGCGATGATCGACTTCCTCGGTGAGGCCGACCGCGACAGCTCCGACCGGATGAGCAACTTCCGCCGCGGCGTCACCCGCTATCCCATCCCCGGTTGTCCGGTGCTGCCGGTGTCGACCGACGACCTCCGCTCGGTGTTCGCCGCGTCCAACTCGGCGCACGTCGAGATCGGCACCGTCTATCCGACCGACGACATTCGTGGCGCGCTCTACATCGACCCGATGCTGTCGAAGCATTTCGCGGTCCTGGGCTCGACCGGTACCGGCAAGTCGACCAGCGTCGCGCTGATCCTCCATCGCATCTCGCAGTACAGCCCCGAGGGGCACATCGTGATGATCGATCCCCACGGCGAATATAGCGCCGCGTTCAAGGGCATCGGCGAGTTGTTCAACGTCGACAACCTCCAGCTGCCCTACTGGCTGCTCAATTTCGAAGAGCATTGCGAAGTGCTCCTCACCACCGACGGGGCCGAACGCCAGCGCGATGCCGACATCCTCGCCAAGGTGCTGCTCGCCGCGCGCACCCGGACCAAGTCGTCCGAGCAGTACGGCAAGGTCACCGTCGACTCGCCCATCCCCTACCTGCTGACCGACCTCAACCAGATCCTGGTCAACGAGATGGGCAAGCTCGACCGCGCCGGCGACACCATGCCCTATCAGCGGCTCAAGAATAAGCTCGACGAGCTGCGCGCCGACCCGCGCTACACCTTCATGTTCTCAGGGATGCTGGTCAGCGACAACATGGGCAGCTTCCTCGCCAAGCTGTTCCGCCTCCCCGCCAACGGCCGCCCGATCTCGATCGTCGACGTCTCTGGCGTCCCTTCCGAGGTCACCTCGGTGGTGGTTTCGGTGCTCGCCCGCATGGTGTTCGATTATGCCATCTGGTCGCGGACCGAAGCGCAGCGTCCGCTGCTGTTGGTCTGCGAGGAAGCCCACCGCTACGTCCCCAAGGACGAGAGCGCCAAGGGCCAGGCCGTCCGCAAGATCCTCGAGCGGATCGCCAAGGAAGGCCGTAAGTATGGCGTGTCGCTCGGCCTCATCACCCAGCGTCCGTCCGACTTGGCCGAAGGCGTGTTGTCGCAGTGCGGCACGATCATCTCGATGCGCCTCAACAACGACCGCGACCAGGCCTGCGTCCGCGCGGCGATGCCCGAAGGCGCGCGCGGCTTCCTCGATTCGATCCCGGCGCTCCGCAACCGCGAATGCATCGTCTGCGGCGAGGGTGTCGCCATTCCCATCCGCGTCCGCTTCGACGACCTCGAACCCGAGAAGCGCCCGGCCTCGGCCGACCCCAGCTTCGCGGCGCTGTGGCGCGAGACCGGCGGCGAGGAAGAAATCATCGGCCGCACGATCAAGCGGTGGCGAGGGCACGGCCGCTAAGCAACGAGACCAAGCCCGCCGACGCGCAGCGGCGCCGGTCTTGTTCGAGATTGCTGCGGCCCGGCCGGCGGGTCGGCACCGCCGAACTCGTCCGACGTCACGCGGATTCACTCCGCGTGACCCTTACCGCCTAAGGCGCCGCCGGCTCCCCGCGCCGCGTCTTCGCCGCCAGCGCCGCGGCCTGCGCCGCCTGGTCGCGTTCGGCGGCCTCGCGGTCGGCCTTGGCGGCGAGGTAGATCTCATATTCGGTCGGCTGCGGGTTGGTGACGAACAGCCGCCCGACGTTGCCGCCCTCGATCGCGGTCTTGGCCAGCTTGGCGGCGAACAGCGCCGCGCCGACCACGTTGATCCCGGTGTTGTTCATGCACCCGCCGGGTCCGACCACCTGGCAGCTGTTGTCGTGGAGCATCTCGCGCGGCTTGGGCAGCGTATGATTGTGGGCGATCTGCTTGGCGCGGATGACGTCGGGATCGATCCGATAGCCCTGCGGCGGCGGCGCGCAGACCACGACCACCCCGGGGTCGGTCGGGACGCTGGTGCTGCACCCGGCCGGCGCGAGCGGCGCGGGCACCTTGGGCTTGGGCTTGGGCGGAGCGGGCGGCCCGGCGACCTCGCCATGCGCCACCTCGGCGCTGGCGGGCGGAACGCTCGCCGGGGGCGCCGCGATCGCCTGGATCGCCATCACCGCGATGACCATCGACATCACATCGTCTCCTGCCGAGGCCGCCCCCTGCGCCGCCCAAGCTGAACCTCAGTTTGACAGCACAACGCACCACGACCTGATCTGGTGACGGCTGAATGTCTGCATTGGGTGGAAAGCGGACATTGATCAGGCCTGCTCGCAATCGCCAGCCGGTCGAACCAAAAAGCTGTTGAGACGTTTGGCGCTGGATCACGTAAGGAAATCGCTCATGCCAGCTAAATCAGCCGCTCAACAGAAGGCCGCTGGCGCGGCTCTTTCAGCTAAGCGAGGTGACACACCTAGAAGCGAGCTCAAGGGTGCGTCGAAGTCGATGGCCTCTTCGATGAGTGAGAAAGAGCTTGAGAAGATGGCCAAGACTAGCCGCAAGGGAAAGCCTGAGCACAAATCCTAATCTAATTGTTTGCGCCGGCGTCACCGCTTGTTTTTGGCGGTGCAGCCGTCGACGGCTCGCACGATTGATTCTCGGCCTCACGCTGCGCAAACGCTATCGCCGCTCGATCCTTGCGGTGAGACAGGAAGCGCAGGAGCATGCCGAGAACTGATGCGACCATGCCCGTGGTCAGGACCGCAGCCTTCCAAAAGGGTTGGTCGCTCCGCCATGAAACGATCCCCAGCAGACAGACGCTGAGCGTCGAAATCAAGTAGCCGAGGCCTTTCATGCAGGCACGCCCAAATCTCTGAAGACCCGACCGCCGACAAAGCCGGCATTTTGGTTGATCTCAACGATTGTCGTTATGCCCTCGAGACGTACCCGGCCAAGAGATGACCGTCGCGTCTTCTTTGCTCTCGACCAGCTCTTCGTAGAGATCGGCGAGCTGCATATGCACTTTGGCAATCTTGAGATTGGGCGCGTCCGTGGCTCGCTGACGCTCGATGATCACCCGCTGGCGATAATACTCTTCATCCTCGGTGAGGCGCATACTTTGCTCCACCGCGAGTCACTCCGTCTAGCCCGTGCGCTCGACTCGCTTAAGCACCGGACCTGCAAACACTCTTAAGCGATGACAGATGCTTGCCGCAAATGGTGCGATCAACGTGAAACAAGCCGATCGGATTTAGCGCTCAGGAGACGTCAGTCTCCCTTGTCCCCTTGGCTCTTCGGTTTCTCAGACTTGGCAGGTTGTTGAACATCACGCCCTAGCGACTTGGCCTGGTCATCGCTCGCCTTGAATTTCCCGTGGTCGTCGCGCCGGACATAGCGCTTGTCGGCTCCAGTATCGACCAATTCACGCTTGCTGCTCATCGCGCACTCCTAACGAAGTCGAGAAGAGTACAACCACGAGCTCTGGCAAAAGTTCGACTCGCTTAGCACCCAAATGCCTTCTGCCGAATGTCCGCAATGGGTCGAAAGCTGACACTGACCTAGCCGCCCAACAATTCCTTCACCCGCGCCTTGATCGCCGCGCTGGCGCCCGGGTTCACCGGCGCCACGCTGGTAAAGCGGACGCCGAGCGGGTTGACCGCCACGCCGCCCTGCAGCGTCTCGAAGTGGAGGTGGGGGCCGGTCGACAGGCCAGTCGAGCCGACGAAGCCGATCACCTGGCCCTGGTGGACTAGCGTCCCCGGCGTCACCGCCATCCGGCTCATGTGGCTGTAGCTGGTGACGAGCCCGTTGCCGTGCGCGATGCGCACCTGCTGGCCATAGCCCCCGGCCCAGCCCGCCTGGATCACCTGACCCTCGGCGGCGGCCTGGATCGGCTGGCCGTAGTGGGCGCCGAAATCGACCCCCTTGTGCATCCGCGCATAGTGGAGGATCGGATGGTAGCGCATCCCGAAGGTCGAGGTGATCCGCGCCTGCACCGGCCAGAAAATCCCGCTCGAGGTGCGCGGAGCGGCGCTGCCGCTGCTCGCCGCGTCGACCCACTGCCCGTTCCATTTCACCAGCTGCAGCGGCGCGCCGAGCGTCCGCTCGAGCCCGGCGTAGAGCAAGGGCCCGGTGACGGTCTCGCCGGTCGCGGCGCGGGCGTTGGCCAGCACCAGCGTGAAGCGATCGTCGGTAGCGACCGCGCTGCCGACCTCGACCTGGGTCGCGATCGCCTGGAGATATTGCGCCGCCGCCATCGGGCTCGCGCCGGCCGCGCGCAGCGACCAGTAGAGCCCGTCGCCGACCTTGCCCCGGATCCGCAGCGGTCGCCGGTCGACCGCGATTCCCGTGGTGCTGAGCGCCAACGCCTCCCCGGCGCGCGCCAGCCGCACCCGCAGGTCCATCCCGGCCTGGAGCTCGAGCCGCTGCAGCGGCCGCGCCCCGCCGGCGAGCGGCGCACCAAGCGTGAAGCTGACCATCGTTCCCGGCGCGAGCGGCCTGCCGGTCCCGCGCACCAGCGCGGCGGCGCGCGCGGCGTCGGCGGCGACCGTGCCACTGCGCACCAGCAGGCCGGTCAACCCGTCATTGCCCGGCCCGATCGCTCCGACCAGCGCGACCTCGGTCCGCACCGGCGCTTCGCTGAGCGGCGTGACCGCGCCGGTTTCGGCCATCGGCAGTCCGGTCGGCGAGCCCGCCGCCAGCCCGCCGATCCCCAGCGCATCCCATTGCTCGGCCTGGGGCGCGTCGAACCATTCGGCGCGGTCGCCCGGCAGCGGCTCGAATCGCGGCGCCAGCCAGGCGACTAGCCCGAGCAGCGCCACCAGCGTCGCCAGCCCGCGCCACCAGCGCCTGCTGAACAGCCCGGCGCCGAGGTCGACCACCACGTCGAGCTCGCGCATCCGCTCGCGCCAGCTTAGCGGGGGCGGCGGCTTCGACCCGAACAGGGGCGCGGCGTCATGGGCAAGGATGCGCGACTGATACATGCGTGACGCCGGTCTGGCCGATCAGGGTTAACGCCGCGCTAAGAGCGAAAATGCGCCGGGCCGAGGCGATCATGTCTTGCGCTTGTCCCGCCCCTGCCCCCACATTCGCTCATGGCCAACGGCGATGGTTCGGTCCGGGCGATCCTCGGGCCGACGAACACCGGCAAGACCCACCTCGCGATCGAGCGGATGTGCGCCCACTCGTCCGGAGTGATGGGCTTCCCGCTCCGCCTGCTCGCCCGCGAAGTCTATGATCGCGTGGTCAGGCTGAAGGGCGAGGCCAGCGTCGCGCTGCTCACCGGCGAGGAACGGATCGTTCCCCCGACCGCGCGTTACTGGCTGTGCACGGTGGAATCGATGCCTGTCCCGAGCGCAGTCGAGGGGCCCGTCCCGAACTGGCAGGACGACGGCCAGGACTTCGCCTTCTGCGCGATCGACGAGGCGCAGCTCGGCACCGATCCTGAGCGTGGCCACGTTTTCACCGACCGCCTGCTCCGCGCCCGCGGCCGCGAGGAGACGCTGATCCTCGGCGCCGACACGCTCCGCCCGCTGATCCGCAAACTGATCCCGCAAGCCGAGATCGTCACCCGCCCGCGCTTCTCCACCCTGCGCTATGCCGGCTCGGTCAAGCTGTCGCGCCTGCCCCCGCGCTCGGCGGTGGTCGCCTTCTCGGCCGAGCAGGTCTACGCGCTCGCCGAGATGCTGCGTCGCTTCAAGGGCGGCGCGGCGGTGGTGATGGGCGCTCTCTCCCCGGCCACCCGCAACGCCCAGGTCGCGATGTTCCAGCGTGGCGAGGTCGATTATCTCGTCGCCACCGACGCCATCGGCATGGGCCTCAACATGGACGTCGCCCACGTCGCCTTCGCGGGCCTCGAGAAGTTCGACGGCCGCCGCGACCGCCGCCTGACCATCCCCGAAATGGCGCAGATCGCCGGCCGTGCCGGGCGCCACCAGCGCGACGGCACCTTCGGCACGCTGGGCCTGGGCGGCGACAATGGCGCCGCGTTCAGCGACGAAGAAGTCCTCGCGATCGAGGAGCACCGCTTCCGCCCGCTCGACCATCTCTACTGGCGCAACTCCGACCTCGACTTCACCGATGTCCGCGCGCTGATCGCCAGCCTCGAGGAGAAGAGCGGCGATCCCCTGCTCCGCGCCGCGCCGCTGTCGATCGACCTCGCGGTCCTGAAGGCGATCGCCGAGGATCCCGCGGTGGCGGTGATGCGTGGCATCCAGGCGCGGCGGCTGTGGGCGGCCTGTGGCCTCCCCGACTTCCGCAAGGTCGGCCCGATGCACCATGCGCGGATGGTCCGCCGGGTGTTCAGTTACATCGGCGAAGGCGGCCACATCGCCGCCGACTGGTTCGCCGCCGAGGTCGCCCGGCTCGACAATGTCCAGGGCGACATCGAGGCGCTCGCCGACCGTCTCGCCGGGGTGCGCAGCTGGGCCTATATCGCCCATCGCGCCGACTGGCTGAAGGAGCCCGCCAAGTGGGCTGAGCGTACGCGAGCCGTTGAGGGTCGCCTCAGCGATGCGCTTCATGCCGCGCTGACCCAGCGCTTCGTCGATCGTCGCACTGCCGTTCTCGTCCGCGACATCGGCGCGCGCGGCGCCGATGCGCTGCCGGTCACCGTCGCCGCCGACGGCGAGGTTAGTGTCGGGCCCGAGCCGATCGGCCATCTCGCCGGCTTCGACTTCACCGTCGATCCCACCGCGCGCCTTGCCGACAAGCGCCTGCTCCTCGCCGCCGCCGAGCGCCGCCTCGGCGAAGAACTCGACCGCCGCGCCAGGGAACTGGCCGAAGGCGACGACCGCCTGTTCACCCTGCGCGCCGAGCCTGGCGGCGAGGTCGCGATCGGCTGGGGCGAGCACGTCCTCGCCCGCCTCGCCCCCGGCCGCTCGCTGACCGAGCCCGCGGTCCGCACCGTCCGCGCGCTCGACCGCCTGTCGGCACCGGTGCGCACCATGCTCCGCGCCCGGCTCGAGCGCTGGGTCGAGGCGCAGGTCGCGCGCCACCTCGGCGACCTCGTCCGGCTCGGCAAGGCCTCGTCCGACCCGCACCATCGCCCGCCGGTCCGCGCGCTCACCGCGATGCTCGCCGACGCCGGCGGGCTGCTGCCGCGCAAGGCGCTCGCCGCGCCGATCGGCCAGCTCGACAAGGACGACCGCGCCGCGCTCTACCGCCTGCGCGTGCGGCTGGGCGCGCTCGATGCCTTCCTACCCTCGCTGCTCAAGCCCGAGGGCCAGCGCTGGCGCGCCGCGCTGATGGCGGTGCGCGGGGGTCAACCGATGCCGGCGCTTCCCCCGCCCGGCGCCGCGACCCTGCCGCCCAGCGCCGACCGCCACGGCGCGGCGATGGCCTACCGCCGGCTCGGTCAGACCTGGCTGCGCATCGACCTCGCCGACCGCATGGCCGCGCACGCCCACCAGGTCCGCGCAGCCGGCGGCGACGAGGTGGTCGACCGCCAGCTCGCAACCTCGCTCGGGCTCGACGACGCGACGCTGCGCCTGCTGATGGCCGAGGTCGGCTTTCAGCCCAAGGGCGAGGCGTGGCACTGGCGCGGCCAGCGCCGCCGCCCCGAGCGCGCGGCCAAGCCCGCCCGCCCCGGCAACGCCTTCGCCGCGCTGGCGGATTTGAAGCGGTGACGACTCCCGTCATGCTGAACTTGCTTCAGCATCCATCGCGTCACGCGAACCTTGGTGTGGGTTCTGGCATGGACCCTGAAACAAGTTCAGGGTGACGGCTGGCTTGCGCGGCATGCGCATCGACCGCTTCCTGTTCTGCGTCCGCCTGATCAAATCCCGCACCCAGGCGCAGGAGTTGCTCGCGCAAGGGCGCACCCGCATCGACGGCAAAAGGGTCGAGAAACCATCCGAGGAAGTGAAGGTCGGCAGCATCGTCGCGCTACCGCTGCGCGGTCAGGTCCGCATCGTCCGCGTCCTCGCCCTCCCCGACCGCCGCGGGCCGCCGGCCGAAGCCCGCACTTGCTACGAGGACGTGGACGAGCGGCCGCCCACCAGCCCCGTTGACGGAACGCCGGCCCCGCAATAGCGCTTGCTCCCCTAAAGGGAGTTCACGTCACCATGACCTACGTCGTCACCGACGCCTGCATCCGCTGCAAGTATATGGACTGCGTCGAGGTCTGTCCGGTCGACTGCTTCTACGAGGGCGAGAACATGCTCGTCATCAACCCCAACGAGTGCATCGACTGCGGCGTGTGCGAGCCCGAGTGCCCGGCCGAGGCGATCCTGCCCGACACCGAGAGCGGCAACGAGCAGTGGCTCGAACTCAACTCGACCTTCTCGAGCCAGTGGCCCAACATCACCCGCAAGAAGGATTCGCCCGCCGACGCCGACGAGCACAAGGGCGAGGAAGGCAAGTACGACAAATATTTCTCGGCCGACCCCGGCGCGGGCGACTAAGTCCCCGTCGGCCCGCCCGGCCTAGCGCCGGACGGTGAAGGTATAGGTCAGGCCGGCGCCCGCCGAAAACTGGTTGCGCGAACCGTAGGTGCGGATGAACGGCGACTTGGCCGCATCTCCGACCAGCCGCTCGTAGCGGCCGAAGCCGAACAGCCCGAAGCGATGGCCGAGGTCGACATTGAGCCCGCTCGCCAGCGCCACCGCATAGACACCGCTGCCCGGGGTATAGGCGGGCAGGCCGGTCGCCAGCGACGCCGCCGGGCTGACCCCGAAATAGGTGCGGTCGAACTTGCCGCTGCCGAACATCACCCGCGGCCCGATCGAGAAGACATATTTATCGCCGTCGCGCCAGATCTTGTCGGCACCGACCTGGCCGACCAGCGCCTTGTGCCCGGTGACGCCCTGGCGCAGCTCGGCGCGCAGCCGGATGCTGTCGTCGAGCACATAGTCGACGAAGCCGCCGACCTCGACCGAGCGCTTGACCTCGCCGATCGCCACCCCGGCGTCGCTGTTGCGGCGGCGCGACTGGAGATAGCCGATCGGGCCGATCGAGAAGCCGCCGCTGGTGAAGAGCGGCAGCGACAGGCCGTCGTCGGGCGCGGAGAAATGGAATTCATGGTCGCCGCGGGCGATGCTCAGCCGGAATAGCGGGACGATGTCGTTATTGTCGGAGCCGATGAAGCTCGGCCGGGTCTGCACCCCGCCACCGACGCGGACGCGCAGGTCGTTGGACGGCGCGGTCGTGGCGGTCTCGGGCGGCGCGGTTTCCTGCGCGGCGGCGACGGTGGGAACGAGAGCGAATAGCGCCGCGGCGGCGGGAAGGAGATGCTTCATGGCGCTTACGAACCGCCAACTCACCGCTTGGTTGCACCGCCGTATCGTTCGGGTCGCACCCTGTGGCTTTAGGGTCGCGCTAGCGCTGCCCCAGCACCGCCTCGACGATCGCCTCGGCGGCGTCCTCCGGGCTCATTGCGGTGGTGTCGATCCTGAGGTCGGGCCGCTCGGGCGCCTCATACGGACTGTCGATCCCGGTGAAATTCTTGAGCGCGCCGCTCCGCGCCTTGGCGTAAAGCCCCTTGGGGTCGCGCTCCTCGGCGACGCTCAGCGGCGCGTCGACGAACACTTCGAGGAACTCGCCCTCCGGCAGCATCCGCCGCACCATCTCGCGCTCGGCCCGGAACGGTGAGATGAAGGCGGTGACGACGATCAGACCGGCGTCGGCCATCAGCTTGGCGACCTCGCCGACCCGGCGGATGTTCTCGATCCGGTCGGTCTCGGTGAAGCCGAGGTCGCGGTTGAGCCCGTGGCGGACGTTGTCGCCGTCGAGCAGGAAGCTGTGCCGCCCCAGCGCATGGAGTCGCTTCTCGACCAGATTGGCGATGGTCGACTTGCCCGCCCCGCTCAGGCCCGTCAGCCACACCACGCAGGGCCGCTGGCCCTTCTGCGCGGCATGCGCCTCGCGGCCGATCTCGATATGCTGCCAGTGGACGTTCTGCGCCCGTCGTAGCGCGAAGTGGATCATCCCCGCCGCGACCGTGTCGTTGCTGGTCTTGTCGACCAGCACGAACCCGCCGAGCGCGCGGCTCTCCCCGTAAGGCTCGAACACCAGCGGCGCGTCGGTCGCCAGTTCGACCACCCCGATCGCATTCAGCCCGAGCGTCTTGGCCGCCAGATGCTCGCCCGAATTGACGTTGAGCTCATATTTGGGCGGTTGCACCGTCGCGGTGACGCTCTGGGTCGCCAGCTTGAGCGTATAGCCGCGCCCGGGCACCAGCTCCTGCTCGCCGAGCCAGACCAGCGCCGCCTCGAACTGGTCCGACTGCTGCGGCGGCGCCTCGGCCGCGGCGATCGTCTCCCCGCGCGAACAATCGACCTCGTCCGCGAAGGTCAGCGTCACCGACTGCCCCGCCGACGCCTGGCCGAGGTCGCCGTCCATCGTCACGATCCGCGCGATCCCGGTGGTCCGCCCCGACGGCAGCAGCCGCACGGCGTCCCCCGGCCGCACCGTCCCGGCGACGATCTGCCCGGCATAGCCACGGAAGTCGGCGTTGGGCCGGCTGACCAGCTGCACCGGCATCCGGAACGGCCGCGCGACCTCGGCGTCGAGCTCGACCGGCAGTGTCTCGAGCGCCTCGATCAGCGTCGGCCCGTCGTACCACGGCGTCGCCGCCGAACGCTCCATCACATTGTCGCCCTTGAGCCCCGACAAGGGGATCGCGGTCACCGCGCCGATCCCCTCCTCGTCGGCGAAGGCGCGGTAATCGGCGACGATTGCCTCGAAGGTCGCCCGGTCGTTGTCGACC
Organism: Sphingomonas ginsengisoli An et al. 2013; assembly: GCF_009363895.1. Taxonomy (NCBI): domain Bacteria; kingdom Pseudomonadati; phylum Pseudomonadota; class Alphaproteobacteria; order Sphingomonadales; family Sphingomonadaceae; genus Sphingomonas; species Sphingomonas ginsengisoli (ex An et al. 2013). Next base: position 2,120,444 of record NZ_CP045434.1, read on the forward strand.
AGGTCCATCTTGTTGACCGCCAGCACCAGGTGCCGGAGCCCGAGCAACCGCACAATATGGCTGTGCCGCCGCGTCTGGGTCAGCACGCCCTTGCTGGCGTCGATCAGGATCACCGCGGCATCGGCCGTGCTCGCGCCTGTCGCCATGTTGCGGGTGTACTGCTCGTGCCCCGGGCAGTCGGCGACGATGAACCGCCGCTTGGGCGTCGCGAAGAAGCGGTAGGCGACGTCGATGGTGATGCCCTGCTCGCGCTCGGCCGCCAGCCCGTCGACCAGCAGCGCGAAGTCGATGTCCTCGCCCTGCGTGCCGACCCTTTTGCTGTCGGCCGCCAGCGCGACGCGCTGGTCCTCCATCAGCAGCTGGCAATCCCACAGCAGCCGCCCGATCAGCGTCGACTTGCCGTCGTCGACGCTACCGCAGGTGATGAAGCGAAGGAGGTCCTGCACGGTTAAAAATACCCCTCGCGCTTCTTCACTTCCATGCTCGCGCTCTCGTCGCGGTCGATGACGCGCCCCTGCCGCTCGCTGGTCCGGCTCGCCGCCATTTCGGCGATCATCTTGGGCAAAGTGTCGGCGTCGCTCTCCATCGCGCCCGTCAGCGGATAACAGCCCATCGTGCGGAAGCGGATCAGCCGCTCCTCGATCACCTCACCCTCGGCCAGCGGAAAGCGCTCGTCGTCGACCATCAGGATGGTGCCGTCGCGCACCACCGTCGGACGCTTGGCCGCCAGGTAGAGCGGCACCACATCGATCGCCTCCCGCTCGATATATTCCCAGATGTCGCGCTCGGTCCAATTGCTGATCGGGAACACCCGCACGCTCTCGCCCGCGTTCACCTTGAGGTTGTAGAGGTTCCACAGCTCGGGCCGCTGGCGCTTGGGATCCCAGCGGTGGTTGCGTCCGCGGACCGAGACGATCCGCTCCTTGGCGCGCGCCTTCTCCTCGTCGCGCCGCCCGCCGCCGAGGATCGCGTCATAGCCCCCCGCGTCCAGCGCCGCCCGCAGCGCCTCGGTCAGCATCAGCCTTGTGTAGACCGGGGTCGGCGTGTCGAACGGATTGACCCCGTCCGCCGCCGCCGCGTCATTGTGCCAGACGATCAGCTCCATCCCCAGCGCCGCCGCGGTCCGGTCGCGGTGCTCGAGCATCGCGCGGAAATCCCACCCGCTGGCGATGTGCAGCAGCGGAAACGGCGGCGGCGCCGGCGCGAAGGCCTTGCGCGCCAAATGCAGCATGACGCTCGAATCCTTGCCGATCGAGTAGAGGAACACCGGCTTCTTCGCCTCGGCCGCCACCTCGCGCAGGATGTGGATGCTCTCGGCCTCGAGCCGGTCGAGGTGCGTCATGCTCATGGGAGCGCCCTCTGCCGTGCGGTTGCGGCAAAGAAAAGGCGCTCCGGTCCGCCGCCAACGGTCAGGCCGTCGCCCCCGCCAGCCGCTGAAGCGCCGCGACATGGGCCTTGAATGCGGCCCGTCCGGTCCGGGTCAGCGCCGCCCAGGTCCGCTGCCGGCCGTCGAGCGCGCTCTTGCGCAGCGCCACATAACCCGCCTCCGACAATGCCGAGAGATGCTTGCTCATCACCGAATCGGCCACCCCCGCGATCTCGCGCAGCCGGGCGAATTCGGCCTCCTGGACGTTGGCCAGCACCGCCGCCACCTGCAGCCGGACCGGCTGGTGGAAGGCGGGGTCGAACCCCACCATCACATTGCCGTCGCTCACAGGCCGAGGTCCTTGCGGAAGACGCGCTGCCAGATCAAGCTGCCCCAAATGCCCAACATCACCGCCAGCGCCCCGATCCCGAGGCGGGTGGCGAGGCTCAATCCGCTTTCGCGCGCATGGATCTCGGCGAAGACCAGCACCATCATCACGCCCAGCATGACGAAGGCGACGACCCGGGTCCGGCCCTTGCGGTAGCCGTTGACGAACACGCCCATCCGCTTGCGGTCCGCCCGGACCAGCAACACGACCCCGGCCATGGCGCAGGCCAGCAAGCCCATGCTCAGCGGGCTCGCCAGCCCCTGCGCCAGCACCAGCACGCCCATCACCAGGCCGAACGCCACGTGCCGCCACGGCGGGCAGTCGGCCGCCCGCGCCAGATCGGCCTTGGCCGCGTCCATCGTCCCCAGTGCCGCCAGTGCCTCGTTCCGATCCATCGTCAGTCCCTTTTGTGTCGTTTCACTTTCCAAGATGGAAACTGACTAACACCGACTTTCTGATTTGGAAAGCGATAATTTTCCATATTGGAAAGTCACTCGGTCCGGAGCCGCGCCGCGTTGCCTTGGGTGCAGCGAAGGGCTAGGCCGCCATCATCCCCGGGGAGGTCGCGAGACCTGAGAGGGAGGGCTCGCATCCTCCGACCCGCTGAACCTGATCCGGCTGACACCGGCGTAGGGAGGGAGCGGCGTTTCGCGTCGTCCCTCCACTTGGAGAGGACGAATAGCATGGCCGACATTCCCGCCCGCACCGAACTCAAGGTCACCACCGGCCCGATCCGCGGCAGCCGCAAGATCCACGTCGGCCCCTTGAAGGTCGCGATGCGCCAGGTGATGCTCGAGCCGTCGTGCGGCGAAGCGCCGGTCACCGTCTACGATCCCAGCGGCCCCTACACCGACCCCGACGCCCGCATCGACATTATGGCCGGGCTGCCCGAAGTCCGCCGCGACTGGATCCGCAATCGCGGCGACGTCGAGGAAGTCGCCCAGCGCGAGGTCCGTCCCGAGGACAACGGCCAGCTCGGCCCCGACCGCTCCGGCGGCGTCGCGCCCTTCCCCAACGTCCGCAAGCGCGTGCTGCGCGCCAAGCCGGGCCAGAACGTCACCCAGATGCACTACGCCCGCCGCGGCATCATCACCCCCGAGATGGAATATGTCGCGCACCGCGAGAATCTCGGCCGCGAAACCGCGCTCGGCACCGTCCGCGACGGCGAGAGCTTCGGCGCCGCCATCCCGGACTTCGTCACCCCCGAATTCGTCCGCGACGAGGTCGCCCGCGGCCGCGCGATCATCCCCAACAACATCAACCACCCCGAATCCGAGCCGATGGCGATCGGCCGCAACTTCCTGGTCAAGATCAACGCCAACATCGGCAACAGCGCCGTCGCCTCCGACGTCGCCGCCGAGGTCGACAAGATGGTGTGGGCGATCCGCTGGGGCGCCGACACGGTCATGGACCTCTCGACCGGCCGCAACATCCACGACACCCGCGAGTGGATCCTGCGTAACTCCCCCGTGCCGATCGGCACCGTCCCCATCTACCAGGCGCTCGAGAAGGTCGGCGGCATCGCCGAGGACCTCACCTGGGACATCTTCCGCGACACGCTGATCGAGCAGGCCGAGCAGGGCGTCGACTATTTCACCATCCACGCCGGCGTCCGCCTACCCTACGTGCCCCTGACCGCCAAGCGCGTCACCGGCATCGTATCGCGAGGCGGCTCGATCATGGCCAAATGGTGCCTCGCCCACCACCGCGAGAGCTTCCTTTACGAGCGCTTCGACGAGATTTGCGAGATCATGAAGGCCTATGACGTCGCCTTCAGCCTTGGCGACGGCCTCCGCCCCGGCAGCATCGCCGACGCCAACGACGAGGCCCAGTTCGCCGAGCTCTACACGCTGGGCGAGCTCACCAAGAAAGCGTGGGAGCACGACTGCCAGGTGATGATCGAGGGCCCCGGCCACGTGCCGATGCACAAGATCAAGGAGAATATGGACAAGCAGCTGGAGAGCTGCGGCGAGGCGCCCTTCTACACCCTGGGGCCGCTGACCACCGACATCGCGCCCGGTTACGATCACATCACCAGCGGCATCGGCGCCGCGATGATCGGCTGGTTCGGCACGGCGATGCTCTGCTACGTCACCCCCAAGGAGCATCTCGGGCTCCCCGACCGCGACGACGTCAAGGTCGGCGTCGTCACCTACAAGCTCGCCGCCCACGCCGCCGATCTCGCAAAGGGCCACCCCGCCGCCAAGCTACGCGACGACGCGCTAAGCCGCGCCCGCTTCGAGTTCCGCTGGCGCGACCAGTTCAACCTCAGCCTCGACCCCGACACCGCCGAGCAATATCACGACCAGACCCTCCCCGCCGAAGGCGCCAAGACCGCCCACTTCTGCTCGATGTGCGGACCTAAATTCTGCAGCATGAAGATCACCCAGGAGGTGCGCGACTTCGCGGCGAAGCAGGACGCAGGCCTGCTCAACCAGTCACCGCTCGTCCCGAGCGATGTCGAGGAGCGCTCCCCCGAGCAGGCCGAAGAAGGCATGGCCGAGATGAGCGCCAAATACCGAGAGGGCGGCCACGAGCTCTACATCGGCGCCAACGGCCGCGAGCACGACTGAGGTCATTCACGCGGCGCAATAATCGCCGCTGTGCCGCCAGCCGCAAACGCGCTATCTTCCGTTAGCGTTCTCAAGCGGTCGAGTCGCGTCGGGCCGGAGCGCTTCGCATCCTTCCAACGGGGGCTGAAGATGTTCATCCGCGCGACCTGTGCCTTGGTGTTGCTCGCCTTTTCCAGCGCGCTCGCCGCCGCGGTCCGGCCCTATCCGGCCACCTTCCAGATCCGCGACATCGCCACCAACGGCGCGACCATCCACGTCCGTGTCGGCGGCCGCGGCCCGGCGGTGGTGCTGATCCACGGCTATGGCGAAACCGGCGACATGTGGCAGCCGCTCGCCGTCGACCTTGCCCGCGACCATCAGGTGATCGTCCCCGACCTGCGCGGCCTCGGCCTCTCCTCCAAGCCCGCCGCCGGCTTCGACAAGAAAACCCAGGCCGGCGACATCGCCGGCGTGATGGACGCGCTCCACGTCGCCCGCGCCGACCTCGTCACCCACGACATCGGCAACATGGTCGGCTTCGCCTTCGCCATCCAGCATCCCGACCGGGTCCGCCGCTTCGCGCTGATCGATGCGCCGGTTCCCGGGGTCGGCCCGTGGGAGGAGATTCTCAAGAACCCCCTGCTGTGGCATTTCCGCTTCGGCGGCCCGGACATGGAGCGGCTGGTGAAGGGCCGCGAGCGCATCTACCTCGACCGCTTCTGGAATGAATTCTCCGCCGTCCCCGCCCATTTCGACGAAGCCAGCCGCCAGCATTACGCCCGGCTCTACGCTTTGCCCGAGGCGATGCATTCGGGTTTCGAGCAGTTCCACGCCTTCGACCAGGACGCGGTCGACAACCGCGCCTGGCTCGCCGCCAAGGGCAAGCTCGCCATGCCCGTCCTCGCGCTCGGCGGGGAAAAGAGCTTCGGCGCGCAGATGGCCGAGGTGATGCGCGGCGGCGCCACCGACGTCACCGGCGGCATCGTCCCCGGCTCGGGCCACTGGATCATGGAGGAAAATCCCACCGCCACGATAGCCCTCGTCCGCGCCTTCCTCGACAAGCCCTGAACCCGCGTCCCCCGCCCAGCCAAGGAGAGCGACGATGATCCAAGCGACCGAACATTGGCTCGACGGCCACGGCGGCCGCCTGTTCCTCCGCCATTGGGAGCCGGCGGGCGCACCGCGCGCCAGCCTGGTGCTGTGCCACGGGTTCAATGCGCATGGCGGCCATTATCTGCGCGCGGGCGAAGCATTTGCGGACGCCGGCCTGGCGGTCACCGCGCTCGACCTGCGCGGGCGCGGGCGTTCGGAAGGCGAGCGCTTCTACATCGACAATATCAGCGAATATGTCGCCGACCTGTCGGCCGCCATCGAATGGGCGCGTTGCCGCCATCCGGACCTGCCCGTCTTTGTCCTCGGCCACAGCGCGGGCGGGGTCACCGTGGTGAGTTACGCGCTCGACTATCAGGACCGGATCGCCGGCCTCGTCTGCGAAAGCTTCGCCTTCCGCGTGTTCGCCCCCGACGTCGCGCTGAAGCTGCTCGAGGGCGCCAGCCACCTCACCCCGCACCTCCACGTGCTTAAGCTCAAGATGGAGGACTTTTCGCGCGATCCCGAGTGGGTCGCGAGCTTGCTCGCCGATCCGCTGACTAAGGACGAGGTCCAGCCCGTCGCCAGTGTCGCCGCGCTCGCCCGCGCCGCCGAACGTTTCGAGCAGGAATTCGGGCGGATCACCCTGCCCGTGTTGATCCTCCACGGCACCGCCGACAAGGCCGCGCGCCCCGATGGCAGCGAGCAGTTTCACCGTGAAGCGAGCTCGACCGACAAGACACTCAGGCTCTACGAGGGGCATTTCCACGACCTCCTCAACGATCTCGGCCGCGAGGAAGTGCTGGCCGACATCACCGCCTGGCTCGACGCCCGCCTGCCCACCTCTGCCCGGCGCAACGAACAACCAGCGGAAAGAGTCTGAGGCTGCGAGCGGCCCGTCGATCTTTTCGGCAACGACCACTCATTCCCGCCACACCACAAACCCCTGTCCTACACGCGCGCAATCTGCTCCATCATCGGCGATGCGCCCGCCCGCCCCACCGCCGCGCCCCTCGCGCCAGTCCTGCCGCCGCGACGGCTGGACTGTCGCGCGGCAGCTCGCCTTTCTCGATAGCCTCGCCCGCACCCGCCATGTCGGCACCGCTGCGGCGGCGGCGGGGATGAGCCGGGAGGGCGCCTACCGCTTGCGCGATCGCCAGCCGGACGGGCTGTTTGCCGCCATGTGGCAGCGGGCGATGACGCCTCCGCCCGCCTCCGCGCCCCCACCCGAAAGTCACATGGAAAGCTACAGCGACGGCCGCCTGATGCGCCTGCTCGGCGACCGGCAGCGGCGCAATTCCGCCGCTGCGCCCACCTCCCCGCGGCCGGAGCGCGAAGGCACCACGGCGCATCGGGCGGAAACTTCGTAACCTTCACCGCCGCCGCTGGCCCTCGCTGACCCGCCTCACTAGCCTCCGTGCAGCGCGCCTGGCCCATCGCTATGCCGAATGCCGAGCGCTTCATCGCCCGCTGGGGCAATTTGGGGCTTCCTTTCTGGCGGTCCGAGGACCACGGGCCTGAATGACCCGCTCGCCCGTTACACCTCCTGCATCCCGACCACCGTCGGTCGCTCACCAAGGACCAAATATGACCCACCGCACCGATCAAGCCTGGGCCAACCTCTGGTTCGACAGCGCGCTGCTGATGACCGATGCCGCCGCCGTCATCGGCTTGCGCACGCTCAAGGTGATGCAGGGCGGCCCCCGAGCCGCGCACGAGGCCGAGCGGATGGTCGCCGAGAAGATGGCGGCCGGCGCCGAGCTGGCCCAGGCGCTCGTGAGCGGGAAGGTGAGCACACCGCTGGGCGCTGCCCGCGCCGCGGTGCGCATCGCCGGCAAGCGCGTCCGCGCCAACCGCAAGCGCTTGGGCTGACAGCTTAGCTCAGCGCTCGGTCCGGCCGATCCGATACGGCCCCTCGCGCTCTGGCATCGCCGCGCCCTGCCAGCTCAGCCGCACCCGCCCGTCCGCAACCAGCGCGTCGACCGCTTTGTGGACCTCGCTCATGCGCGCGCGCCAGTCGGCCTCCCCACGCTCGGCGGCGAGCGTGCGGGCGACCTCGCTCGGGCAGACGGTCGCGCGCTCATCGCGCCGACCGAGCAGGTCCAGCACCGCCGCCGCGGCGCGGCTCACCTGACCTCCACGCCTTTCCAGAACGCCACCCGCCCCGCGATCTCCTTCGCCGCCTCCTTGGGCTCGGGATAATACCAGGCCGCGTCCTTATTCTCGGCGCCGCCCGCGACCAGCGAGTAATAATGGGCGGTACCCTTCCACGGGCAGACGCTGGTGGTCGCGCTGTCCTTGAGCACGCCGGGCATCACCGCGCTCGCCGGGAAGTAGGCGTTCCCCTCCACCGTCACGATATCGTCGCTGCGCGCGATCAGCGTGTCGTTCCACCAGGCTTCGGTCATCGGGTCGGCTCCTAGGCACATGCATCCACTCCCCGCCCAACGCCGTAATTGCCAACATCGCCGCATGCGGCTCTCATGGCCGCGCCGAATTTGAAGGGGACGATCATGCTGCTCAGCCTCATGCTTCTCGCCGCCGCCCAACCCGCGCCGCCCCCAACGCTGACCCTCGCCGCCGCGCGGGCGACGCTGGTCGGGCGCTGGCAGGGCAAGCTCGAATATCGCGACTATCAGTCGAACCGCTGGGTCGGGCTGCCGATGACCGTCGCCATCCGCGACGGCGGCGACGGGGTGACCCAGCTGCGCGTCGCCGACTTCGACGATGGCCCCAAGGCCGGCACCGTCCGCATCACCACCGTCTCGATGCTGCTCAAGGACGGCGCGAGCGAGAGCAGCGTCTCCTTCCGCAAGAACGACACGCCCGAACTGTCGACCGCGAGGCTCCGCTTGAGCGCCGCCCCTACCCCCGCCCGCTGGGTCATCGTCAGCGAGGAGACCGGCACCGACGACAATCGCCCCGCCAAGATCCGCGTCACCACCACCCGCGACGGCAATGCGCTGACCGAGCTCAAGGAAGTCGACTTCACCGACTACGCCGCCGAGACCTGGCTCCCGCGCAACCGCACCACCCTCACCCGCGCCGGCGACTGAGGCTGCGCGGCTCAGCCGTGCACGGTCTCGCCCCGCGCCAGGGCGGCAACCCATTTGGCCACTGCAACCTTCCGCTTGGCCCGCTCGGTCACCGCGTGGAGCCGGTAGAGCACCGCATAGCGATTGGCGCCGCTCAACCCGTCGAAGAACGACTTCGCCGGCGGCCTCCTGGCGAGCGCCGCCGCCAAGTCCTCGGGCACCGCGATCCGGCTCGCCGGCGGATAGGCCGCCTCCCACCGCCCGTCCGCCTTGGCCGCCTCAATCTGTGCCACACCGCCCGGCCGCACCCGCCCCTCGGCAAGCAGCTCCTCGGCCCGGCGGGCATCGTTCTCGGACCATTTCGAGCGCGGCCGGCGCGGCGTGAATCGGATCAGGAAATGACGCTCGTCGAGCTTGCCGAGCTGCCCGTCGATCCAGCCGAAGCACAGCGCGCTGTCGATCGCCTCCGCCTTGCCGACCGAGGTCGCCCCGCCGCCAGCCTTGGCGATCGCCAGCCAGATCCCCTTGGCGTCGGCCGGCTGCGTTGCCAGCCACGCCTCCAGCGCCGCCTGGTCCGTGAAATGCGTGATCGGCAGGCCGCTGCGTTCACTGTCCCCTGTCACGGCACCATGGTGCCCGGCGCCAAGAAGCCGAGCAAGGCGATTGCGGCTCGGTTGACGGCGCCGCCGCCGCGATGAACAATGGCTCCAGCGCGGGGTCACCCCGCCATCCGGGGGGAAGCACATGTTCATCAGTTGGGGGGTGCGGTCCAAGGCCGCGCATGTCGGGGACGCGGGCGTTCGCCATTGCGAGCGGTGCGGCGAGGACAGCAATTTCCAGCATTGGGTGACCTATCAGGTGCGCCACGCCTACTGGCTGTTCCGCTGGGTGACCGGCAAGGAAACGCAGCTTGTCTGCGGCCATTGCGGCGCGCAGCACTGGGGTGACGACACCCTCGACAAGGCGACCGTCGCCAAGGCCATCCCCTTCCTGGACCGGCGGGGCTGGACGCTCGGCGCCGGCGCGCTCGCCAGCCTGTTCGCCGTCGGCGCGGTGGCCAGCGCGGCAGACGCCAGCGACAATGCCAATTACGTCGCCGCGCCCAGGGTCGGCGACATCTACGAAGTTGATGCCGCGCGCCTGTCGAGCAATCCCGAGGCGCCGGTCATGTACAGCACGATTCGGGTGGCGGCGATTGCCGGCGACACCCTGACGCTGCAGCCGGCCAAGACCTATTTCAAGGAGCGGCGCGGCGCCGATCGCGATCTCTCCGACGGAACCGCGCGGTCGCCTGATTACTACGCTGATGTCCGCGACACTGCCGACCGCCATCAGGTCGCGCAGTGGCTCAAGGACGGGATCATCGTCGACGTCGAACGATAGCGCGGCAACGTCCGCGGTTCGCCGGTTCGGGTCGCTAGGCGGACCTTCGTGACCCGCCCGGACGTTCGGTCACCATGCTCGAGAACATCCCCCACTGGCTCGGCTCGGCGCTCAGCAACCTGCGCGCCGGGCATGACAAGCTCACCCTCGCCCGGCTCGACCTCGGCGGCCTGCCGACGCTCGACCTGATGAGCCCGGCCTTCGCCCCCGGCGCCCGCCTGCCCGAGCGGTTCACCGCCGACGGGGAAGGCGTGTCGCCCCCGCTCCACTGGCGCGGCGTGCCCGAAGGGACCGCGCGGCTGGCGCTGATCGTCGAGGATCCCGACGCCCCCGCCCCGCGCCCGTTGGTCCATGCCATCGTCGCCGCGATCGACCCCGCGCTCGATCAGTTGGAGGAAGGCGCGATCCGGGCCGACGGTGACGGCGCGGCGGGCAAGGATGTCGGCAAGAACAGCTTCGGCGGCGAAGGTTGGCTCCCGCCCGATCCGCCGACCGGCCACGGCGCCCACGACTATGTCTTCCAATTGCTCGCGCTCGACGGCGAGGCGCCAGCGCCCGACTTCAGCCCCGGGCGCGGCGACCTAGTCGAGCATGTCCGCGGCCACGTCCTCGCCGCCGGGGTGCTGGTGGGGACCTATTCGCGCGGCGAGGAAGCGCCGGTCGGCCCGGTCGGCGCGGTCGCGCCCGCCTAGAGGCCGAACAGCTCCACCGACGAAGCGAACTTGAGCGCGTCCAATCCGCCGAACATCGCCTCAAGGCTCCGCCCGGCGGCCAGCTGCGCGCGAACCGCAGCGACGCTCTCCCGGTAGCGCGGGCCCAGCAGCGGATGGGCGAGATACGCCTGCGCCTCCTCGGGACCGGACAGACCGTAGAACTTGGCGGCCGGACTGTGGCCGAGGTCGCCGTGCTGGGGGAAGATGAACCACATCCAGTGGGTCCGCTTCTGCCCTGCCGCGATCTCCGCCAGCGCGCGTTCGAAGACGCCATCGCGCTGCGCCGCGACGAAGCGCTGGAGGTTGAACGGGTCGCTCACCGCAGCCGCGCGAAGAGGAGGGCGATGTAGGCGGTGAACAGCACCGTCATGGCGAGCGCGGCGAAGTGGTGCAGCCGCTCGCGCCGGATCAGCGCGGCGGGCAGCGAGATGGCGAGGAAGGAGAGGTGGAACAGCAGATTCTCGCGCTCGGGCAAACGGCCCTCGAGCACCCACTCGCGAAAGATGCTCCACGGCACCACCGCGAAGGCGAGCCCGAAGAAGGCGGACGCCTCGCGATAATAATGCGCCTTGAGGTCGAGCGGCTCGGTCGCCGGCACGTCGGGCAGGACGATCGCCGCGAGCATGTAGATGAGCGCAGTCTGGACGAGGGTGACGCCGAACGCCGCGAAGCTCCACTCGGTCCGCTGGGTGAGGTTGAAGCTCGCCCACCAATGCTGGGTGACCATCAGCAGCACCAGCACCGACCAGATCAGCGGCAGCGGATAGAAGCGCACCTGCGCGCGGCTGAGGATCAGCGCGCGATAGCCTTGCAGCACCTGCTGGATGGCAAGGCCGAGGATGATCGACAGCAGCACCGAGAGATAGGAAAATGCGTCCACCGACCGGGCAAGTCCTCAGGCGCCCAGCCTAGCGCGCTCGCCGCGCGGCACAATCGTCCGATTGCCTCAGCCGCGGGCGAGCCGGACCAGCGCCTCGTCGAGCGCTTGGAGAAAGCGCGAGCGATCGGCCTTGGCGAAGGGCGGCGGGCCGCCGATGCCCTCGCTTCCCGCGCCCGCGCGCAGGTCGGCCATGATCGCCCGCGTCGCGATCGCCGCGCCGATCCCGGCGTTGGTGAACGCCTTGCCGGTCGGGGCGAGTACGACCGACCCCGCCTTGAGACAGCGTTCGGCGAGCAGGATGTCGCCGGTGATCACGACGGTCGTAGGCCCGGCGCGCGCGGCGATCCAGTCGTCGGCGGCGTCGAACGCGTCGGTCACCACCACGCGTTCGATCTGCGGATGCTCGGGCACGCGCAGCCGCTGGTTGCTGACCACGCTGACCGGAACGCCGTGGCGCCAGGCGACCCGGTAAATCTCGTCCTTGACCGGGCAGGCGTCGGCATCGACCAGGATCCGCCGGGTGGACATCGGCGGCGCGGACTCAGCCGTTGCCGAGCCCGCCGCCGCTGCCCTTGGTCGACGGATTGGCCGCAATCGTCTTGGGCTTCTCCTTCTTGGGTTTGCGCGCTTCCTTGTTCGACTTCACCTGACCCTTGGCCATGACGGGCTCCCTCGTTCGTGTGCCGGACGGTTGTTATCACGGCGAAGGCGTTCAACCCACCGGCGGCGATCCGGTGCCGCGCGGGCCCCGGATCGCCGTCCATCGGTCAGCGCAGGCCGCCGCTCGCCGCCAGCTTCTCGCCGGTCAGCCAGCGGCTGTCGTCGCCGGCGAGGAAGACCGCGACGTCGGCGACATCGTCGGGCGCGCCGATCCGGCCGAGCGGGGTCTGGGCGACGATCTGGCTCTCGAATTCCGAGCCGATCACCCCCGCCTCGCGCGCGCCTTCGGTGACGATCATGCCCGGGTTGATCGCGTTGACCCGGATGCCGCGCGGGCCGAGTTCCTTGGCGAGCACGCCGGTGATCGCGTCGACCGCGCCCTTGGTGCCCGTGTAGATCGCCGACTGCGGGACCAGCAGGCTGGTGATGTTCGACGAGATGTTGATGACGCTCGCGCCGGCTTCGAGGTGCGGCACCGCCGCCTTGGTGGTGAGCAGGGTGCCGAGCACGTTGATGTCGAACTGGCGGCGATAGTCGTCCGCCGTGACCTCCTCGATCGCGGAGAAGGCATAGACCCCACTGTTGTTGACGAGGATGTCGAGCCGGCCGAACTGCTCGACCGCGGCGTCGACCAGGCCCTTGGCGTCGGCTTCGTCGGCGACGTTGCCGTGGACCGCGACTGCGCGGCCGCCGGCGGCGGTGATCGCGTCGACTACCTTGTCGGCGCCCTCCTTGCTCGAGGCGTAGTTCACCACCACTGCCGCGCCCTCGGCGGCAAGCGCCTTTGCGATGCTTGCGCCAATGCCCTTGGAAGCCCCGGTGACCACCGCGACCTTGTCTGTCAATTTGCCCATGTCATTGCTCCATATCCGTCCGTCGGCGACGCGACCGCCACCGCAGCGGTGCATCACTTCGGAAGTTCGGGAAGTTGGAACTGTTGAACCGATGTTCAAGGGCGCTTATCTGATTTGGCGATGAGACCGCTGCTGCACCCTTCGCTCGACGACCTCCGGCCCGACGCGATCCTCCATGCGCTGGCGGATCGCGAGCGGGCGGCGATCTTCGCAGACATCGCCGCGACCGATTGCGTCGCGCGCTGCGCCGAGGTCGCCGAGCAGCGCGGGCGGACGGTCCCCAAGTCGTCGCTGTCGCAGCATTTCAAGATCCTGCGCGAGGCCGGGCTGATCCGCTCCGAACGCGTCGGGATCGAGCTGCGCAACTATTCGCGGTGCGCCGAGGTCGAGACCCGCTTTCCCGGGCTGATCAAGGCGATCCTGACCGCTTACGAATGCGAGGAAGAGGAGGCCGCATGAGCGACGACTGGCGGGTGCTACGAATGGCGGAAATCCGCGCGATGATCCTCGCCGCGCTGCCGACCGCGGTCGAGGAGCGCAAGTGGAAGAAGCCGAGCAACCCTGCGGGCGTGCCGACCTGGAGTGTCGACGGGCAGCTGATCTGCACAGGTGAAACCTATCGCGACAAGGTCAAGCTGACCTTCGCCCATGGCGCCGCGTTGGCCGACCCGGCGGGGCTCTTCAACGCCAGCCTCGACGGCAACCAGCGGCGGGCGATCGACCTCCACGAGGGCGACCGCCTCGACGCGACTGCTTTCGAAGCGCTGCTCCAGGCCGCCGCGGCGCGCGCTTAGGCTATTTCTTGAGGGGGTCGTGGCCCCAATTCATCAACGAATAGCGCCACTTGGTCTCGCTGACGTCGCCCTCCGGACGCTGCGCCATGTGGCGGTGCACATAGCCCGCCACCTTGCGCATGTGGGCGAGGTCGGCGTCGGTGAGGTCGGCCTGCTTCTTGCCGAGGATGGCGATGATTTTTCGCCCCGAGCGGTGGCCGGTGCTTTCGCCACCGTCGCCGCCTTGGGTGTGGCTGTCGCCGACCTCTCGGCTGTGGTCGGTGTCGAGCCATTTCTCGAGCGCCGGCGGTGTCATGTTCACCGCGGCGTGGAAGTCCCTGACGATCTCAGACCGGTCCAGCGAGTCGCTCATAAGCCTGTCTCCTCAAGGGGTTGAACGCTGCTCGCGCCGAGTGGTTCGAGGCTCTCACCTTTGCTTAACGATGCTTGCCTATGCCTGCGTAGGATGGGGAGCGTGCAAGCATGAACATGTATCGGAGCCACCCGCAGCATGTGACGATTCCCGACGCGTTTACCGCAGGAATCCGGGCTTATCGCGAGCCGCCTGAACCGCTTCCGCTCCAGCTGACGTTCCTCGAGGCGGCCGACGAGGCGGCGTGGGTCGAGCAGGTGCGAGTGCTGCTGTCGGCGGGGGATGCCGCCGGCGCCGAGGCGCTGTTGCGGGATGCTTTTGCGCCATTTGGCGGATCGCTTTCCGCCATTTGCCAAGCGACCAAGGCCGCCGACGTCGTCATCGACGGGTGGGACGACCTGCTGCCGATCCTGGCCGAATGGGAAGGCCCGCCGATCAGCGCGATCACTCTCGGCCTGACCAACCCGCCCGACCTGGTGTTCGAAGCCGGGCAGACGCACGAGCCCGAACTGCTGCTCGGGCTCTATTCGGACGAGGCCTTCGCCTTTTCGACCAGCCCGGCGGAGACGGTGCTGGCGGAATGCAGCCGCGAGATGCCGGCGTGGGTCGGGCATGAGGAAGATGTCGAATTCTATTGCGCGACCGCGGGGCTCGCCGAGCTCAACAGCGCGCTGACGCTCCACAAGCATCGCCACTTCCTCCGCGACGGACGCGACGGGGTCGAGGGGCGCGCGCCGGGGGGCTATGTCGAATATGTGCTCGGCTGCTGGCTGCGCTCGACGCTGTTCCTGGCGGCGGTGCAGCGCGCGGCGAAGCAATTGCCGGGTGGGTGCCGGCTGGTCGCGGGGGCGGTCGGGGTCAACGCCGACTTCGTCACGCTGATCGAGCCCAAGCGCCGCCGCGCCGCCGCCCGCGCGACGCCTGAGAAGAGCAGCGAGCCGCAGTTCGCCGCGCTGACGATCAAGCCGTGGGTGCCGCGCGAGGACCTGGACGCCGAGGTCGCGCCGGCGAGCGGCGCGAGCCTGCGCCAGCGGGTGCTGCAGGCCGAAGTGATCCCGATCGTCAGCCCGCCGGTCGTGGCCGCCGCGCCGGTTGCCGCGCCCGAGCCCGAGCCCGAGGTGAAGCGGAGTTGGTGGTCGCGGCTGTTCCGCCGCGAGCGCTAGCGCCTAGCGGGGCAGCGCCCGGACCGCCGCCAGCGTCTTGGCGACATGGTCCTTCCAGCTCAAATCCGAGTGGACGAAGGTGATCCGCCCGTCGCGGGCGATCACGTAGCTGGTGCGGTTGGTCATCGAGACCACCGGCAATTTGACGTCATAGGCCTTGATGACCTCGGGACTGGCGGTCGCGACCGGGAACTTGCCGCGGCAGGCCTCGGTGCTGAAGCGGCGCAGCGTCGGCAGATCATCGGCGCTCATCCCGATCACCCGCGCGCCGGCCTTCTGGAAATCGGCGGAGGCATCGCTGAACGCCTTGGCCTCGAAGGTGCAGCCCTCGGTAAAGGCCTTGGGGTAGAAATAGAGCACCACCGGGCCATGCTTGAGCTGGTCGGCAAGGTGGAGCTTGAAGTCCTTGCCGCCGAGCGCGCCCATGGTGGTGAAGTCGGGCGCCTTGGCACCGACGGGGAGCGACGCCGCGGCGGGGGCGCCGAGGCCGAGGGTGAGGGCGGCGGCGAACAGCAGACGGCGCATGGGCTTGCTCCTGGCGAAATGAGAGGTTGGCGCCCGTGCTAGGCCTCCGCGGAGCCCACGTCCACTCGTCCAAGGGCCAGGAGAAGCGGGCATAAAAAGAGGCGCCCACCCGAAGGTGAGCGCCTCGCCTGCGTGCTCTTTCGCGCAGTTACTTCTTCTGGGTGCTGTTGCCCGAGATGGTGTCGTCGGCGCTGTTGCCGTCGAGGTCCGCGCTGGTGCGGACGCGGTCGGCGCGCTCTTCGCCATTCTCGCGGACCATGTCCGCCTTGTTGTTGAGCGCGTCTTCGCGATTCTCGGTGGTGGCGTTGTCGGCCATGTCCTCGAGGTTGTCGGCGCGGGCTTCGGCGTTCGCCTCAATGTTGTCGGCGGTCTTTTCCTGCGGGGTGTTGTTGCAGGCGGCGAGCGAAAGCAGGCCGGCGGCGACCGCGAGGGCAGAAAGAGTCTTCATGAAAATATTCCCCTGTGTAGCGCTCGGTCCCCCTTCGAGACCGATGACGTTACCGAAGCGTTTCAATCGCCGAGGCGCGCGGTTGTTCCCGTCAGCGGGGCGGGCGGCAGCAGGCGAGCGCGGCGGCGCCGGTGGCGGCGTCCTGCTCGACCAGCGCCGACGTGCCCTTGCGGCGCATTGGCGCGGCGGCGCCCTGCAACTCGACATAAAGCTGCTGACCGGGGGCGGCTCGTACTTCGAGCGTGGCGTTGCGCTGGGCCGAAAAGGCGGGCCAGACCGCCTCGATGACGTGCTTGCCGGGGGCGAGGGCGAAGGAGAGCCGGCGCTTCTGGCCGAGCGTGCCGAACTCGTGATCGTCGATCACCAACGTCGGCGCGAAGAGGATGGGTTCGGCGTACGCGCGGTAGACGACCAGCGTCGCGGCGTTGGCCGGGAGGGCCGGCGGGGCGGCGGGTAGAGCAGCGGCGAACAGCAAGGCCGAGAGGATGGGCATGGTCCCTCCATCGATCGGCAATGGTCAGACTAGCGGCCGGGCCGGCGGTTGCAAGCCGGGGGCCGGCTGACCCGCCTCAGCGATCCGAGGCGAGCCAGGCAGCGGCGAGGTAGAGGATGATCGCGATCGGCCCGGTGACCAGCACCGCGAGGATCAGGCCGAGGCGGACGATCAGCGGATCGAGGCCGGTCGCATCGGCGATGCCCGCGCCGACCCCGAGGACCTTGGCGTCGCGGCGGTTGAGCAGGAACTTCTGCATGGATGCGCGCTCCGTTCAGGCGAGGTGGATCGGGCCGACGGCGGCCGAGACGAACAGCATGGCGGTGATGAACGCGCCGGCGAGGCTGACCGCGGTATTGCGGAAATTCGAGGTCGAGATGAACATGTGAAAGCTCCCTTGTTTGTCGTGGCGTCCGACTGCCGGGGCCACGAAGCTTTCAATGCAGAGAGCGTGCCAATTTCAAAAAGTCGTTTCTTTTCAAAGAGAGGCGAAAAAAGGGGCTCCCAGCACCGTGCGGGGAGCCCCATCGCTTGGCGGAATTTCCCAACGCCGCCGTGGTTGCTACACCTAACTGCTGGTCGTGTTGCCGCCGTCGGGGTGGATCACCTGGCCGGTCATGTAGGAGGAATCCTCGCAGGCGAGGAACAGGAAAGCGGGGGCGACCTCGTTGGGCTGGCCGGGGCGCTTCATCGGCGTGTCCTTGCCGAATTCGGGGATCTTCTCGGGCGGCTGGCCGCCGGACGGGTTGAGCGGGGTCCAGATCGGACCCGGGGCGACCCCGTTCACGCGGATGCCCTGCTCGACCAGATTGAGCGCGAGGCTGCGGGTGAAGGCGGTGATGGCGCCCTTGGTCGCACTATAGTCGAGCAGGATCGGCGCGCCCTTGTACATCGTCTCCGAGGTGCAGTTGACGATCGCCGCACCCGACTTGAGATGGGGCATCGCCGCCTGGGTGAGGAAGAACATCGAATAGATTTTCGACTGGAAGGTACGGCGGAGCTGCTCCTCCGAGATGTCTTCGATCTTCTCCTGGTGGTGCTGTTCGCCGGCGTTGTTGATGAGCACGTCGAGCCGGCCGAAGGCGTCGATCACCTGGTGGACGGCTTTCTCGCAGAAGCTCTTGTCACCGAGGTCGCCGGGGATGGTCAGCGCGCGGCGGCCTTCGGCGGCGACGATGTCGCGGGTCTTGGCCGCATCGTCATGCTCGTTGAGATAGATGATCGCGACGTCGGCGCCTTCGCGCGCGAACAAGGCGGCGACCGCGCGGCCGATGCCGCTGTCGCCGCCGGTGACGATCGCGACCTTGTCTTTCAGGCGGCCCGAGCCGGGGTAGCGCGGCTGCCACTCGGGTTTGGGCTCGAGCGCGCTTTCGTGACCGGGGAGATGGTCGTTGGGGTGGACTTCGGGCTGGAAGGTCTCGGCCATGGGATAAACTCCGTTCGGCCGAGCGGGGGGCTCAGCCGTTCGCGTGGTCAACGCTAAGCGGCGTGCTCCGCTCCAACCTTTGAGCCGCCGGAACGGTCGTCGCGCGGCGGCACTCGGCGACCACGGTGGGATAGTCGACGTCGGTGTTCTGGGTGAGCGCGGCGGCGGCGGCGGCGTCGCAGCTGGCGCGGCTTTCATAGCGGGTGGGCATGGTCGCGACCGGGGTGCAGGCGGCCGACGAGCCGTCGGCGCAGCCGAGGATGGCGATGACGTAAGCGATGGGCCCCATGATGCGAACTCACTGGCAAGCAATGACAAACTTGAAGGCATAACCGTCGATTAACGGCTCGGTTCCGTTCGTTTCGGGGGCGAACGATTGCGGTGAGGCAGCGCGGTGCCTACCTGTGGCACGATGGCGACAGCGGAAGAGACGACGACCCGCCCGGTGGCGGGGTTCAAGACGCTGTGGCGCTTCCTGCCGATGCTGTGGCCCAAGGGCGAGCGCGAGCTCAAGCTGCGCGTAGTGGTGGCGGTGGTGCTGGTGCTGGCCGGGCGCGGCGTGCTGTTCGCCATGCCCTTCACCTACAAGGCGATCATCGACCGGATGAGCGGGCCGGCGCAGGCGGTCGGGATCGTCTTCGCGCTGGTCGCCGCCTACACGCTGGCGCGGTTCGGCGGGGTGCTTAGCGACAATTTGCGCAACGCCGTGTTCGAGAAGGTCGGGCAGAGCGCGGCGCGGCGGCTGTCGGCGCGGGTGTTCCGCCATGTCCACAGCCTGTCGCTGCGCTTCCACCTCGAGCGGCGAACGGGGAGCCTGACCAAGATCGTCGAGCGGGGCACCAAGAGCATCGACATGATGCTCTATTTCCTGCTGTTCAACATCGCCCCGACGCTGATCGAGCTGGTTGCCACGAGCGTCATTTTCTACGTCAAATATGGGCTGGGCCTGGTGGCGGCGACGCTGGTGACGGTGGCGGTCTACATCGTCTTCACCCGGCGGGTGTCGGAATGGCGCAGCAAGCTCCAGCGCGAGATGAACGACGTCGACAACAAGGCGATCGGGCGCGCGGTCGACAGCCTGCTCAATTACGAGACGGTGAAATATTTCGGCGCCGAGGAGCGCGAGGCGCGCCGCTACGACGAGGCGATCGGGACCTTCACCCGCGCCGCGGTGCGCAACGAGGTGAGCCTGGCGTGGCTCAACATCGGGCAGAGCTTCATCACCAACGGGATGATGGCGGGCGCGATGGCGCTGACCGTGTGGGGGTGGAGCCAGGGCAAGTTCACCCCGGGCGACGTGGTGCTGGTCAACAGCCTGCTGCTGCAGCTGTTCCGCCCCTTGGACATGCTCGGCTGGGTCTATCGCTCGATCCGCCAGGGGCTGATCGACATGGAGGCGATGTTCGACCTGACCGACACCGCCGCCGAGGTGGTCGATGCGCCGGGCGCGGTGGCACTGAGCGTGCCGAACGGCGAGCTCCGCTTCGAGGACGTGCGGTTCGGCTACGACCCCGAGCGGACGATCCTCGAGGGCGTGAGCTTCAGGGTGCCGGCGGGGACTACGCTGGCGGTGGTCGGGCCGTCGGGGGCGGGCAAGTCGACGCTGGCGCGGCTGCTCTACCGTTTCTACGATCCCCAAGGCGGGCGCATCCTGATCGACGGGCAGGACATCGCCCAAGTGACGCAGGCGAGCCTGCGCGCGGCAATCGGGATCGTCCCGCAGGACACGGTGCTGTTCAACGACACCATCGGCTACAACATCGGCTACGGCCGCGACGGGGCGAGCCAGGCCGAGATCGAGGGCGCGGCCAAGGGGGCGGCGATCGATCGCTTCATCGCCGCCTTGCCTGACGGCTATGAAGCGATGGTCGGCGAGCGGGGCTTGAAGCTGTCGGGCGGCGAGAAGCAGCGGGTGGCGATCGCGCGGACGCTGCTCAAGGACCCGCCGATCCTGATCCTCGACGAGGCGACCAGCGCGCTCGACAGCCGGACCGAGGAAGCGATCCAGGACACGCTCGGCGACGTCGCGCGCAACCGCACCACGATCACCATCGCCCACCGGCTGTCGACCGTGGTCGGGGCCGACCAGATCGTGGTGCTCGACGCCGGGCGGGTGGCCGAGCGCGGGACGCACCAGGAACTGCTGCGGCGGCAGGGGCTCTATGCCGAGCTGTGGGCGCGGCAGGCGCAGGAGCGCGAGCTCGAGCAGGCGGCCGAATAGGCGCGCCGTGGTGAAGGCGCGGTTAGCGCTGTCTGCCCACCTTGCGTTGACCTTTGCGATCTTACCGCCGCGTCCGGGCGTGGGGCATCATGGAGTATGATGATGCACAGTTTCGGTAAGCGTGTTGATATTCCCGGCGGCAAGCGGCGGGAGAAACGCGAGCGCGTGACCCTTGCCGGGTCGGCCACCACGCTGGGCGGTTCCCGCTCGGTCGCGATCAGTGACCTTGGGCTGCACGGCGCCAAATTGTCGGGCCGCAGCCTGCCGCAGGACGGCAGGCAGATATTGCTCAAGGTCGGCGAGATCGAGGTGATGGGCGAGGTCGCCTGGTCCGGCGAGCATGATTGCGGGATGACCTTCGACGAGCCGCTCGACACGGCGGGAATCGCGGCGCTCAAGGACGAAGGCCGGCTCGGTATCGTCTACACCATCGTCTGAGCGCGACGGCGCCGCCCGCGCCGTTCATAATTCAGTGTTGCGAAAGGCGCGGGCGCGCTAGACCTCCGGCGACATTTTACAGGAGGAAACCGTAACCCTATGATCCGCAAGCTCCTTTTCGCGTCCGCCGCGATCGCCATCGTGCCCGCGTTGACCGCCGCTGCGCCCGCCAAGCGTCACCCCGCGACGATGTCGGCGTCGCTGCCCGCGTCCAACCCCTTCGCCAAGCCCAGCACGCTGCCGCTCCAGGCGCCCGATTTCGGCCGGATCAAGGACAGCGACTACCTCCCGGCGCTGATGGCCGGGATGGCGCAGCAGAAAGCCGAAGTGACCGCGATCGCCAACCAAAAGGCGGCGCCGACCTTCGACAATACGATCGTCGCGCTGGAGCGGTCGGGGCTGCTGCTCGAGCGGACCGGGCTCGCCTTTTCGGCGGTCAACGGGGCCAACACCAATGACACGCTGCAGGCGGTCGACACCAAGACCAGCCCGCTGTTCGCGCAGCATGGCGACTTCATCAATCTGAACGCCAAGCTGTTCGCGCGGGTCAAGGACCTGCACGACCGCGTTGGTTCGCTCGGGCTCAACGCCGAGCAGGCCAAGCTGCTCGACGTCTATTACAATCAGATGGTCCACGCTGGAGCGATGCTGTCGCCCGCCAAGCAGACCCAGCTCAAGGCGATGAACACCCGCCTCTCGAGCCTGCAGACGAGCTTCACCCAGAAGCTGCTCAATGCCGCCAAGGCCGGCGCGGTGCATGTCACCGACAAGGCCGAGCTGGCTGGCTTAAGCGAAGCGCAGATCGCGGCGGCGGCCGAGGCGGCCAAGGCGCGCCACCTGACCGGCTATGTGCTGCAGTTGCAGAACACGACCCAGCAGCCGTTGCTGTCGAGCCTGACCAACCATGCGACGCGCCAGAAGCTCTATGAGGCGAGCATCAATCGCGCCGAGCATGGCGATGCCAACGACACTCGCGCGCTGATCCTCGAGATCGCTAATTTGCGTGCGCAGAAGGCGGCGCTGTTCGGCTATCCGAACTGGGCGGATTATACGCTCTACGACCAGATGGCGAAGAACCGGCAGACCGCGGTCGGCTTCCTCGACCGGCTGGCCGCGCCGACCGCCGCCAAGCAGCGCCAGGAAGCCGCGGACATACGCGCGCTCGCCCAGAAGGAAGGCGCCACCGCCCCGGTCACCCCGGCCGACTGGACCTTCTATGCCGAGCAGATCCGCAAGCAGCGCTATGCGCTCGATAACGATCAGCTGAAGCCGTATTTCGAGATCAACCGGGTGCTGGAAAAGGGCGTCTTCTACGCCGCCAACCAGCTCTACGGGCTGACCTTCAAGAAGCGCACCGACCTGCCGACGTGGAATCCGGACATGGTCACCTATGAGGTGACCGACGCCAACGGCCAGCAGCTCGGGCTGATGTATTTCGACTTCTGGAAGCGCGACAACAAGAACGGCGGCGCGTGGATGTCGAACCTGGTCAACCAGAGCTATCTGCGCGGGACCAAGCCGGTCATCTACAACGTCGAGAACTTTACCAAGCCGGCGCCGGGCCAGCCCGCGCTGATCAGCTTCGACGACGTGACGACGATGTTCCACGAATTCGGCCATGCGCTGCACGGCCTGTTCGCGGCGCAGACCTATCCGACCATCTCGGGCACCAGCGTGGCGCGCGACTTCGTCGAGTTCCCGAGCCAGTTCAACGAGAATTGGGCGCTCGATCCCAAGGTGCTGCCGAATTACGCGGTGCACTATCAGACCGGGCAGGTGCTGCCGGCCGAGCTGATCGCCAAGATCAAGCAGGCGCGGACCTTCAACCAGGGCTATGACAATGGCGAGGTGCTCGAGGCGGCGCGGCTCGACCTCGACTGGCATTCGCTGGCGGCGAACGCGGGGATCAAGGACGTCGACCGGTTCGAGGCCGACGCGCTGGCCAAGAGCGGGTTCGATGTCACCGACGTGCCCCCGCGCTATCGGTCGAACTACTTCCTCCACATCTGGAGCAACGGCTATTCGGCGGGCTATTACGCTTACCCGTGGACCCGGATGCTCGGGCAGGACGCCTTCGCCTGGTTCGAGAGCCATGGCGGCCTGACCCGCGCCAACGGCCAGCGCTTCCGCGACATGGTGCTGAGCCGCGGCAACACGCTCGACTATGCCGCCATGTATCGCGGGTTCGCCGGGCGCGATCCGGACATCAATCCGTATCTGCAATATTACGGGCTGACCGGGACGACCCCGACCGCCGGCGGCGACAAGTAAGAAGAGACGGCGGCGCGGGCTTGCGGGCCCGCGCCGTTCGTTCGAGAGCAGTTCAGACGTGACCGACCCCCAGCAGCTGCTCAAATCCGTCTTCGGCTTCGATTCCTTCCGCGGGGTGCAGCGGCAGGTGGTCGATCGCGTTCTGGCGGGCGAGAACACGCTGGCGGTGATGCCGACCGGGGCGGGCAAGTCGCTCTGCTACCAATTGCCAGCGCTGGCGCGGCCTGGGATGGCGCTGGTCATCTCGCCGTTGATCGCGCTGATGCACGACCAGATCCGCTCGGCCGAGGCGCTGGGGATCAAGGCCGCGTCGCTGACCAGCGCCGACGACCGCCAGGCTGTGACCGAGCGCGCGTTGGGGGGCGACCTCGACCTGCTCTACGTCGCGCCCGAGCGGGCGACGACCGACCATTTCGGGCGGATGATCGAGCGGCTGGATCTCGCGCTGATCGCGATCGACGAGGCGCATTGCGTCAGCGAATGGGGGCACGACTTCCGCCCCGACTATCGGATGCTCAAGGGGCTGCTGAGCGCCTTTCCGGCGGTGCCGCGGCTGGCGCTGACCGCCACCGCCGACCGCCGCACGCGGGCCGACATATTAACCCAGCTCGGGATCGGCGAGGACGGGCTGATCGTCGCCGGCTTCGACCGGCCCAACATCCGCTACGTGATCCGCCCGCGCGAGCAGGCGACGCGGCAGCTCGACCAGTTGCTGCGCGAGCGGCCGGGACCGGCGATCGTCTACACGCCGAGCCGCGACAAGGCCGAGAAGACCGCCGCCGCGCTGAGCGGGAACGGGCGGCCGGCGCGCGCCTATCACGCCGGGCTCGACCCCCAGGTGCGCCAGCGCAACCAGCACGACTTCGTCGCCTCGGAAGAGATGGTGATGGCGGCGACGATCGCCTTCGGGATGGGGATCGACAAGCCCGACGTCAGGACCGTCGCGCACGTCTCCATCCCCAAGTCGATCGAGGCCTATTATCAGGAGACCGGGCGCGCCGGGCGCGACGGCGATCCCGCCGAGGCGTGGCTGTTCTGGTCGGCGGCGGACTTCGCGCTCGCCCGCCAGCGGCTCGAGGAGGAAGTGCCGGCCGACCGCCGCGAGGCCGAGCGCGAGCGCCTGAACGCGCTCGCCGCGCTGGTCGAGACGCCGGGGTGCCGGCGGGCGATCCTGCTCAGGCATTTTGGCGAGGACCCGCCCGAGCAGTGCGGCAATTGCGACAATTGCCTCGAGCCGCCGGCGCAGATCGAGGTGACCGAGCTGGCGCGCAAATTGCTGTCGGCCGCCTTCCGCACCGAGATGCGCTTCGGGGTCGGGCACCTCAATGACGTGCTGGCGGGCAAGGAGACCGACAAGGTTCATGCCAACGGGCACCACCGGCTGTCGGTGTTCGGGATCGCCACCGCCGAGGAGCTGCCGCTGGTCCGCCACGTCGCCCGCGCGCTGGTCGCGCGCGACGCGCTGCGGGCCGATGCTTATGGGGGGCTGAGCTTCGGGCCGGGGGCGCGGGCGATCCTCAAGGGTGAGGCGAGCGTCGCCATCGCGGTGCCGAAGGAAAGCAAGGGCCGGCGCCGGAGCCGCGGTGACGAGGGGCCGGCCGACCCGCTGTTCGACGCGTTGCGCGAGACCCGCCGCAGCCTCGCCGCCGCGCAGGGGGTGCCGCCCTACGTCGTCTTCCACGACAGCACGCTGCGCGAGATCGCGGCGGCCAGGCCGGCGAGCCTCGACCAGCTGGCGCGGGTGCAGGGGGTCGGGGCGGCCAAGCTCGAGCGCTATGGCGACGCGATGCTCGAGACGGTCGAGCGGTTCGCGGCGTGAAGGGGATGCTGCTGCTCGGCTCGCTGGTCGGGGTGGTGGTGCTGGCGGCGCTCGCCAAAGCGATGGGGCTGGGCCGGCGCGAGGCGCTGAGCGCGGACGAGGTCGCCGAGCGGCTGGGGCAGGAATATGGGCCGCTGGC
Source organism: Sphingomonas ginsengisoli An et al. 2013 (assembly GCF_009363895.1). NCBI lineage: Bacteria > Pseudomonadati > Pseudomonadota > Alphaproteobacteria > Sphingomonadales > Sphingomonadaceae > Sphingomonas > Sphingomonas ginsengisoli (ex An et al. 2013). The sequence goes on from NZ_CP045434.1 coordinate 2,145,453, forward strand.
GCTGCGGACGGTATTGGTCGGGCAGGACGGCAAGGCTGCGCTGGCCTTCGCGCATGACGGGCGGCTGTTTGCGGTCAAGGCGCACGGGGTCGATATGGCGAGCCGCGAATTGCAGCGGCCTTTGCTGGCGACCGAGGAAGGTGACACGCTGGTGATCGATCCGCGCGACCGCCCATTCGGCAAGGTGCGGCTGCGGCTGGGGCGCGCGCAACTCCCCAGCGTGCGCGCGATGCTGTAGAAGACGCCGATGCCCGACCTGCCCAACCCGGTCGACCTCGCCATCCCCGGCTTCATCGCGCTGGTGCTCGCCGAGATGGTGGTCGCCCGGCTGCGCGACCGGCGGCGTTACTGCCCGCGTGACACCATGACGTCACTCGGGCTGGGGTTCGGGAGCACGATCGCGGGGGCGCTGTCGCTCGGCGCCATCTATGCGGCGGCGAGCTGGCTGTGGCGGTTCCGGCTGCTCGACGTGCCGTGGACCTGGTGGGCATTCGTGCTGTGCTTCGTCGCCGACGATTTCCTCTACTATGTCTTCCACCGCGCGGCGCACCGGGTGCGGTGGTTCTGGGCGAGCCACGTCATCCACCATTCGAGCCAGCATTATAATCTGTCGACCGCGCTGCGGCAGACGTGGACCGGCTTCTTCAGTCTGGCGTTCGCCTTCCGCCTGCCGCTGTTCCTGATCGGCTTCCCGCCGGCGATGGTGTTCTTCTGCGCGGGGCTGAACCTCATCTACCAATTCTGGATCCACACCGAGGTGGTCGGGCGGCTGCCGCGCTGGGTGGAGGCGGTGATGAACACGCCGTCGCACCACCGCGTCCACCATGCGGTCAACCCGCGCTATCTCGACAAGAATTATGCGGGGGTGTTCATCGTCTGGGACCGCTGGCTCGGCACCTTCGAGCCCGAGCGCGCGGACGACCGGCCGCGCTACGGCATCGTCCACCAATTGGGGTCGTTCAACATCCTGTGGGCGGCGACTCACGAATGGGTCGGGATCGCCCGCGACCTGTGGCGCGCGCCGTGGGGCGCCAAGCTCGGCTATCTGGTGCGCGAGCCCGGGTGGAGCCACGACGGCAGCCGCGAGACGAGTGCGATGATCCGCGCCCGCTGGCGCCGCGCCGCCGAACCGCCTACGGGCGAGACACACGGCCACCCGGGGACCACGCCATGACCATGTTCAAGCAGCTTGACGAACATACGCTGGTCGCCGGGCAGTTGAGCCCCGCGCAGCTTGCCGAGGCCAAGGAGGCGGGGGTGACGCTGATCGTCAACAACCGCCCCGACAATGAGGACCCCGGCCAGCCGAGCAGCGCCGACATCGAGCAGGCGGCGCAGGCCGCCGGGCTCGCCTATCGCCATGTGCCGATCGACCGGGGCATGGGCCCGACCCATGTCGAGGCGATGCGCGAGGCGATGCACGCCGCGGGCGAGGGCAAGCTGCTCGCCTTCTGCCGCTCGGGGATGCGCTCGACGCTGGCCTGGGCGGTCGCCTGTCGCGAGGAAGGCGTGCCGCGCGACGAGGTCGAGGCCAAGGCGCAGGCGGCGGGGTTCAGCCTCGCCGCGGTCGACCACCTGCTCTAAGGCTCAGGTCACCAGTCAGGGCTGAGATCGTCCTCGGCGAGGATGTTGAGCGCGAGTGGGCCATCGCCCTTCGCGACCATCAGCCGAACCGGCATCAACCAGCCGACGCCCAAGTAGCGGTGCATCGCCTCGTCGAACAGCAAGGCGTCGATCCCCTCGCGCTCGAGCGTCAGCCGCGCGAGGTCGGCGCGGATCTGGTCGTGATAGCGGCCGATCTCGATCAGGCTCATCGCTAGAAAGGCTCGACATTGCCGGCCGCCCGTTCGGCGGCGGTCGGGGTGCGCCCGAGCGCGGCGTTGCGGTGGGGAAAGCGGCCGAAGCGGGCGATGACGTCATGGTGTCGCCGGGCGTAGTCGAGCCGCTCGGGATCGCCGAGCGCGGTGAACAGGCGGAGCGACTCCGCCTGATCGGCGAGCGACTCGCTGTGCTGGAACGGCATGTAGAGGAAGGTCCGCTCGTCGAGGGTCATGGCGCGGTCGTAGCCGAGCGCGATCGCGTCGCGGGCGATGGTGAGCGCGAGCGGGTCGGTGGCGAACTGCTCGGGCCGGTCGCGGTAGAGGTTGCGGGGCACCTGGTCGAACAGGATCACCGCGGCGAGCGCGCGGCGCGGGCTGGCGAGGAACGAGCCGGGCGGGCAGTCGCGCAAGGCGGCGCGGACCCGCTCGAAGCGGCGGCGGAGCTCGGCGTCGAGCGCATCGTCGCGCTTGAACCATAAGGCGGGATCGAGTCCGAACCAGAAGGCGAGCAGCCGCTCGCTCCAGTCCGGGCCGTCCAGGGTCAAGCGGCGGTGCCGCCCACGGTGAGGCCGTCAATCAGCAGGGTCGGCTGGCCGACGCCGGCGGGGACCGACTGGCCGCCCTTGCCGCAGATGCCGACGCCCTCGTCGAGTTCGAGGTCATTGCCGATGCCCTTGACCCGGGTCAGCACGGTCGGGCCGTCGCCGATCAGGGTCGCGCCCTTCAAGGGCTCGGCGAGCTTGCCGCCACGGATGCGATAGGCCTCGGTGCAGCTGAAGACGAACTTTCCGCTGGTGATGTCGACCTGGCCGCCGCCGAAGCTCTTGGCGTAGACGCCGTCCTTGACCCGGGCGAGCAGCTCGGCGGGATCGTCCTGGCCGCCGAGCATGAAGGTGTTGGTCATCCGCGGCATCGGCGCGTGGGCGAAGCTCTCGCGGCGGCCGTTGCCGGTCGGGGCGACCCCCATCAGGCGGGCGTTCAGGCGGTCCTGGAGATAGCCGACGAGGATTCCGTCCTCGATCAGCGTGTTGCGCTGGGTCGGGGTGCCCTCGTCGTCGATGGTGAGCGAGCCGCGCCGCTCGGCCATCGCGCCGTCGTCGACCACGGTGACGCCGGGGGCGGCGATCCGCTCGCCGAGGCGGCCGGAGAAGGTGCTGGTGCCCTTGCGGTTGAAGTCACCCTCGAGCGTGTGGCCGACCGCTTCGTGGAGCAGCACGCCGGGCCAGCCGGGACCGCAGACCACGGTCATCTCGCCCGCGGGGGCGTCGACCGCATCCAAGTTGGTGAGCGCCTGCTGGAGCGCGATGTCGATCGCGCGGTTCCAGGTCGCGGGCTCGAACAGGCGGTCGTAGAGGTAGCGGCCGCCGAGCCCGTGGAAGCCCATCTCGCGGCGGTCGCCCTGCTTGGCGACGATCGAGACGTTGAGGCGGACCAGCGGGCGGACGTCGGTGGCGACGAAACCGTCGGCGCGGACCACCTCGACCACGCTCCAGCTCCCCTGGAGGGCGACGCTGACCTGTGCGACGCGCGGATCGCGGGCGCGGGCGGCGGCGTCGATCTGCTGGCAGAGCTCGACCTTGCGCGCGAAGGGGATGAGGGTGAGCGGATCCTCGACGCCGTACATCGCCATGTTGGTGCGCGGCGGCGGGCCGGCGTGGGGGCCGGTGGCGGGGTCGAGCAGCTTCAGCGTCTGGGCGGCGCGCTCGATCGCGGCGGCGCTGATTTCATTGGCGTGGGCGAAGGCGGTGGTCTCGCCGGTCACGCCGCGCAGGCCGAAGCCGCCGCCGGTGTTGTAGTCGGCGGTCTTGAGGCGGCCATCGTCGAAGCCGAACGCCTCCGAGCTGCGATACTGGAGGTAGAGCTCGCCGTCGTCGCAGGCGCCAAGGTGGCGGGCGGCGAGCCGCTTGGCCTCGTCGGGGTCGAGCGCTTCGCGATAGAGGAAGCGGCGGGGGTCGAGCAGCGCGTTCATGGCGCACGATATAGGCGCGCCGCGGCGCGACGCCAGCCGGGACTTGGGGCTAGGCGGCGGCGTCCGGGTCGGCCGGGCCGCCCTTCAAGACGAAGCGGCGGTCGCAATAGCCGCACTCGACAAACCCCTTTTCGTCGATCCGCAGATAGACCCGCGGGTGGCCGAGCGCGGGGGCGATGTCGCCCGCGCCGTCGCACGACACGGCGTTGGTGGTGACGAGGATGGTCTCGGGAGGAGGAATGGCCGACATGGGCGCGGGGATTAGCCCCTTGCTTGCCAGCCTTCAATAAGCCGCTAGTGGCTGGTGGTTATGAGCGACGCGGCAATCCGGATCGAGGACCTCGGCAAGACCTATCAGGGCGGCAAGCGCGCGCTCGACGGGGTCAGCTTCGAGGTTCCGCGCGGGCAGATCTTCGGGCTGCTCGGCCCCAATGGCGCGGGCAAGTCGACGCTGATCAACATCCTCGCGGGACTGGTGGTCAAGACGTCGGGCAAGGTCGACATTTGGGGCTTCGACATCGACCAGCACCCGCGCAACGCCAAGCTGTCGATCGGGGTGGTGCCGCAGGAAATCCTGTTCGACCCCTTCTTCACCCCGCGCGAGGCGCTCGAGATCCAGGCGGGGCTGTACGGCATTCCCAAGAACGAGCGGCAGAGCGACGCGCTGCTGGCGGCGATGCGGTTGACCGACAAGGCCAATGCCTACAGCCGGACGCTGTCGGGGGGCATGAAGCGGCGGCTGCTGGTCGCAAAGGCGATGGTCCACTCGCCCCCGATCCTGGTGCTCGACGAGCCGACCGCCGGGGTCGACGTCGAGCTTCGCCAACAATTGTGGGATTACGTCCGCGAACTGCACGCCAAGGGCGTGACGATCGTGCTGACGACCCATTACCTCGAGGAAGCCGAGGAATTGTGCGACCGCATCGCGATCATCAACCACGGCCAGGTGATCGCCAATGAGCCGACCCGCGAGCTGGTCGGCCGCGCGCAGGAGAAGAAGGTCATCGTCACGGTCGACCGTGACGTCATGACGGCGCCCGAGGCGCCGTGCTTCGAGCAGATCGCGGTGTCGGGCGAGCGCCAGCTGACGATCACCTACCGCAAGGACAAGGTGAATGCGGGCGAGGTCCTGGGCGCGCTGGGGGCGCAGGGGCTCGGCATCGTCGACGTGGTGACGCGCGATCCGGATCTCGAGGATGTGTTCCTCAGCCTGGTGCGGCAGGGGTGAAGCAGGAGTTCGACGTTCTCGTCATCGGCTCGGGTGCCGCCGGGCTGACCGCGGCGCTCAACCTTGCCGAGCATTGCAAGGTGGCGGTGATCGCCAAGGGGGGGCTGAGCGAAGGGGCGACCGGGTGGGCGCAGGGCGGGATCGCCGCGGTGCTCGAGGAAGGCGACAGCTTCGACGCGCATGTCGAGGACACGATGATGGCCGGCGCGGGATTGAACGACCGCAAGGTGGTCGAGCATGTGGTGAGCCATGCGCCAGCGGCCATTGCCCGACTGATCGAGCTGGGCGTGCCCTTCGCGGAGGAAGGCGGCGCGCTGCACCTGACGCGCGAGGGCGGGCACAGCCACCGCCGCATCGTCCATGTCGCCGACGCCACCGGCTGGGCGGTGCAGCAGGCGCTCGAAAAGGCCGCCGCGGCGCAGCCCAACATCACGCTGGTGCCCGAGATGGTGGCGATCGACCTCGTCACCGGGCGCCATGCGACGCGCTTCTCGACCGACGGGACGGTGCACGGGCTCTACGCCTTCAACCGGCAGACGAAGAAGGTTGAGACGCTGCTGGCCCGGGCAACGGTGCTGGCGACCGGCGGGGCGGGGCGGACCTATCTCTACTCGACCGCGCCGCGGGGGGCGACCGGGGACGGCATCGCGATGGCGTGGCGCGCGGGCTGCCGCGTCTCCAACATGGAGATGATGCAGTTCCACCCGACCTGCCTCTACAACCTCACGGTCAAGAATTTCCTGATCACCGAGGCGGTGCGCGGCGAGGGCGGAATCCTCAAGCACCCGCAGACGGGGCACCGCTTCATGCCCGACTATGACGAGCGCGGTGAGTTGGCGCCGCGCGACGTCGTCGCCCGCGCGATCGACAGCGAGATCAAGCGCGACGGCCTCGACTTCGTCCACCTCGACATCAGCCACCGCGAGCCCGAGTTCGTGAAGGCGCACTTCCCCAACATCTACGAGAAACTGCTCGGGCTCGGCATCGACATCACCCGCGAGCCGATCCCGGTGGTGCCGGCGCAGCATTATACCTGCGGCGGGGTTGTGGTGGACATACACGGGCGGACCGACGCGCCGGGGCTCTATGCCGCGGGCGAGGTGACCGAGAGCGGGCTGCACGGCGCCAACCGGCTGGCGTCCAACTCGCTGCTCGAATGCCTGGTCTATGGCGAGGCGGCGGCGAAGGACATCCTCGCCCGGTGGGACGAGCTGCCCGCCGTGCCCGCGGTGCGCGACTGGGACGAGAGCCGGGTCAGCAACAGCGACGAGGAAGTCGTGATCGCCCAGACCTGGGGCGAGATCCGCCGTTTCATGTGGAATTATGTCGGCATCGTCCGCACCACCAAGCGGCTCGAGCGGGCCAAGCGGCGGGTCGACATGCTGCGGCAGGAGGTGTCGGACTATTACGGCAAGTTCCGGGTGACGCCCGACCTGATCGAGCTCAGGAACCTGGTCGAGGTCGCCGACCTCATCATCCGCTCGGCGCTCCGCCGCCACGAGAGCCGCGGGCTGCACTTCAACCTCGATTATCCGCGGTTGCTGGCGCACGCCAAGGACACGGTGTTGGTGCCGTAGGGCCGGCAGCGAATGTCGGCGATGAGTGGAGAGCGGACGTCAGCGGGCGGGCGGCTGCATGAACTCGATCGTGATATGGTCAGGGCCGGAAACGTAGGCGACCAGCGTCCCCTGGCGTGGGCCGCCAGGGATGGGTTGCGGACTTCCCTTGGCCGTCCATCCCGCTGCCTCGACGCGGGCGAGGGCGGCATGGATGTCCGTCACGGTGAGAGCCAGGTGGGCGGCACCGATGGCGCCCGAGCTGCTGGGCACGATCCCGTTCTCAAGCCCTTTGGCATATTGCAGCAGTTCGACCACGCAGCCGCCGGGCGCCTTGACGATCGCGGTCTTCACCCCTGCGTCGTCGACGCCGGTGACCTGACGCAGGAAGTCGCCCCCCATCTCGGACTGCCGCTCCAGCGTGAAGCCGAGCGCTTCGGTCCAAAACCGAACGGCGTCGTCGAGAGACGATACCGCGAACCCGAAGTGGTCGATGGCCATGACGTTTGCGGTGTCTGTCATCGCTGCATTCCCGCCGGGCAATGGGCCTCCCTAAGCTCCTCGCTAATGTCGAAGGGTCTGGGCACGAAGCCGGTTTCTAGAAGCAGTGAAGAACCGCAACCGGTCGGACTCGGACGTTCGGTCGCAATGTCCGCTTTGGGTGGAAAGCGGACCTTATGTCGCGTCAGTTAGGGATGACGCTGGCACGACTTCACCACCCAAATGCCGGACGAATGCCGCCCGAATGCTGGTTGCGTGCTTTGCCGCTTCAGCGCTGACCGGATCCATGCCTTCAGCCTGAAATACCCACCTAACAAACTCGTCAGCGGTGACTTGACCGCCCTCCGTTATCAGAGCCTCCACATGTGACGGCTCAACGCCATCACCGCTCCCACAGAAGCCCAGATTAACACAGAGGTCACGCAGCAGCGCAGGATAGCCAGACATGCGAGGTAAGGTAGCGGGGCTGCCTACGTCTGCAATGGGTGGAAAGCGGACCTTAAACACCGGCAAAAAGAAGGCGAGCAGAATAGAGGCAGCACACCGCCATAAAAGCATAGAACGAATTCGTGAACCACATGAGCGGCCGTTTCCTCAATTGAGGTGCGAGGGTCCTCAATATAGGATCAATGAAGTTGCCGGTGCGCCATTGCCAGATTGCGAGACTGACGAAGCCTAGAGCGGCGAAAACACTCAAAAACCCCAGTGCCGCGTCGCTCATAGCTTCGCTCCAAAACGCGCTTTCCAGCTCACCTGACCCAGCGCCCATTCCGCAATAGGTGGAAAGCGGACGTTCGTTCCTAATCCGATTTACGGACCCGGCGACCGACCCTGAATGCCAGCCATCCGATGGCGACCTAGGGGTATGTCCAGACGAGCGGAAATGCCGCGTCGGCAAGCATCGACGAGCCGTTACCCACACCGTTGATGTAATCTTCAGCGAGCGAGATGTCGCCTCCGAAGCTCGTGCCAAGGCCTACGAGAGGATAAGTCGCTAGCCACGCTAACACTGCAATTAAGAGGCCTAGAGCAGCGGTAAACGCAGTAGATCGCGGTCGAGAATAACCTAGCCACGCAGCGGCAGACGCTGAAAGTATCCAGTCGAAATCGATGGGCAGCATGAGCTGTATGTTTCACGGCTCCGGAATGTCCGCAATGGGTCGGACTCGGACGTTCGCCCGAGTGTCGACGGCCGCGGATTTGCGGCGCACTTTTCGACTTGGACTATTGTTGGTGTTGCGGGACTTGTCCGGTGATCTTGCCGAACTGAGAGTGCGGCAACAGGTCGGAACCGGCAGACAAGTTCACGAAAAGCGCCCAGCCAAGGCAGAGCAGATCGAACCGACGCGACTTACTGAAAGTCAACCCAGCAAGGGCAACCACATAGCTTGGGAAGTAGAAGTAGAACCACCAGTCGTTCCAAGCCGGCGCTGTCCGCGCGACGAGCGCACCGATGACAATGATGTTCACGAACAGAATGCCACCAGCGACAATCTGCTTTCGATGCCAGTAGTGCTCGTCCAAGTGGGCGACGTGAGATTTTGTGCGTGGAAAGGCCAAGGAAGCAGCGAGAAAGTAGACGATCGCCAACATAACCCCAGTAAATACGAGGTGCCAACTGATGACGAGCGCCGCGCGCGAGCCCCACAGGAACATCCAGAAATTAGTGATGTCGGTGAGTATGAGCAGCGCGAGTGCTGGAGTGAGGGCGCCCAGCGGGCGGGCTCGGCTGCCGTCAATCGCGTCTGCGAACTTCAGCGCGATCTCGGCGACGATAAGGCCGAAAACGACGCCGAACAAAGAGAACAGCGCTTCAAAATCGCTCATGAGTATTGGCCCCCCAAGGCAGTCTCACATGGAGGGTCGATGTCCGCAATGGGTCGAAAACAGACCTTCCGTCAGTACGGCCAGATCACCTGCTCAAGATCCTGCGGTTGTAGTTCGCCGCATATGCTCCCGCTCGCTCGTTGAGAAGCTGACAGTTTTCGTTTTCAGGCGTGTCGGATGTCCCCTCGATCATCCGCACCGGTAGATGGCTGTCCTCAGCCCCGGGCACGATCGTAGTATAACCATAAACGCCTAAAAGGACGCGGTCTCTGCGCTGGATGGCCTTGGTTGCATCGGCATCAGCGAGAGAAGGATCCAGGCTGCGAAGGGTTGGGCACGCCGAGTTTTCTGCTGGCTGTTGTGCACAGGAAGCAATGCAAAGTGGCAGTAGCGGAACGTAAGGCCATTTCATTCTGAATTGATGCGTTCATCTTGCCATGTTCGCATTGGGTCGAAAACAGACCTCCGCCGGCGCAGGCCGCCTATAGCGCATCCGGGGGGACGGTCGGGTCGCCGGGGTCGCTGGCCTTGAGGGAGCCGGGGTGGGCGGCGACGAAGACGAGGCGGAGGCCGACGGCGAGGCTGTCGGGGGCGTGGGCGAGGCCCGCCGGATGGTGGACGAAGTCGAGGTCGGGCTGGACCACGAAACGGTCGCCGATCACCGCCTGGTAGGTCAATTCGACGCTGGTCTCCGCGCGGTGCGTGCCACCAAGCGCCGCGGCGTCGTGCCCGACGACCGCGTGGGCGAGCGCGAGGCCGAGGCGGTCCTTGGGGCGGCCGGCGAAGGTGCCCTGCTGGACGAGGCCGCCGCCGGCATAATCCTCCACCGCCTGGGCGCGGCCGTTGGCGACGCCGCCGCGCAGCCACCACGACAGTCGCGGCAGCCACGCGGTCGGCCCCTGGTAGGAGAGATAGGCGCCGCGGCCGTGCGCGGCGGGATCCGCCACGCCGCCCGTCGCCGCGGTATAGCCCCAGGCGCCCCCTTCGATCCGCCGGTCCTTGTCGAGGTGATCGTCGACCTGCGCGATCACCAGCACCCCGTCGTGCGGGGACAAGCGCTCGGCAAGGAAGGCGTGCGGGAGCGCGGGACTGCCCGCGACGCCGTCGAACACCCCCAGCCGGAGCGTCAGCCGGGGCGAGCGGACCCAGGTGACGGTCGAGCCGACCGCGGTCACCGGGTAGATGGACGGGCCGTTCAGCCCGCTGCGCGAGAGATCGGGAGCGATGCCGTGCGAGCTGTTGAGCATCAGGCTCGCGGCGTCGATCGAATCGAACTGGCTGTTCAGATCGATGAGGCCGAGCCGGACCGCGACGGTGCGGTCGCCCTTGCCCCACAGCCGGGCGAGATAGGCTTCGAACAGCCGCGTCACCGGGACCGCCTCGATGTTGTCGGCGGTCTGGAGGTCGCCGAGGCGGCGCGAGAGCGACTGGCCGTCGAAGCGGAAAAGCTGGGCGTGCGCGCTCCACCCTTCGAGCCCGAATTGGTCACCCCGCAGCGTGCCGGACAGTTGCAGCTTGTTGAGCAGGCTGATGCCCGGGCTTCGGCCGAAGGGCACGCTCATCACGTCGAAGGTCTCGCGCATGGCGATGGCGAGCGGCGGTGGCGGGGGTGGCGGCGCGTCGGCGGCGAGCGCGGGAGCCGCCAGCCCGCAACCAAGGACGAGGGCGGCGGCGGCGCACCCCCGCCACCGGAGGGGCCGCCGCCGGCTCACCGCAGCTTGGCGATCTTGAGCCGGAGCGCCTTGGCCTGCTTCTCGGTGCTTTCTTCCGAGCGGGTGAGGGCCTTGGCGATGGCTTTCAGGCCCAGGCCCTTGACCGCGAGGCGGTGGAGCTTCTCGAGCTCGTCCTGGGTCCAGGGCTGCTTATGGCGTTCGAATTTGTCGGACATGGCGCGAGTGTCGGCGTTTGGCGGCGCAGTGTCTAGGCGTAGGCGCGGGCGAAGAAGACGAGCGTCGTGGCGCCGGTGACGAGGAGGGTCCAGGCGCGGATCGCGCTGGCCGAGAGGTGCTTGCCGAGGATGGCGCCGAGCCATCCGCCGAGGATCGCCCCGACCAGCATCGGCACGCAGGCCGTCCAGGCGATCATCCCAAAGCCGACGAAGATGAAGGCCGCGGCGAGGTTGGCGAGCGCGAGCATCAGCGTGCGGATGGCGAACAACTCGCGCGGGGCGATGCCGGCGAGGAGCCCGTAGAGCGCCGTGGTGATGAGCCCGACCCCGCCGCCGAAATAGCCGCCGTAGATGCCGAGCAACCCTTGGGTCGCGAGCAAGGTACCGCGCCCGATGGTGACGCGCGCCTGAAGCCAGTCGGCGGCGCGCTTGCCGAGCAGCATGACGAGGAAGGCGAACAGCAAGAGCCAGGGGATGAGGAGGTCGAAGGTGCGGGTCGGGGTGAGGACCAGCAAGAGGCTGCCGACCAGCCCGAAGGCGAAGGTGATCGCCGCGAGCCATTTGACGGGGATGCCGCCGACCGGCGCGAGCTCGCGGCGGAAGGACCAGGCGCTGGTCGCCGCGCCGGGGAGAAGCGCGAGGTTGGAGGTGGCGTTGGCGATGTTGGCGGGGAGGCCAAGCCCGATCAGCGCGGGCAGTGTGGCGAAGGTGCCCCCGCCCGCAAGCGCGTTCATCGCTCCGCCGACGAGGCCGGCGCCGAAGCTGAGCAGGAGTGGAAGAGCCGACGACACCACGCGCGGCGGAGGTGGCCGAGCGCGGGCGGGCGCGCAAGGGCTGCCGGGTTGAGCGGGCCGGCGGAGCGGCTACACCCTGGGTCATGGCCGGCTCTCTCCTCGCCTGCGACAGCTGCCCCGTGCGCGACCGCGCGGCGTGTGCGGCGCTCGATTCCGCCGAGCGCGACGACCTGGCGCGGCTGGGTCGGCATCGGCGGCTGGCGGCGGGGGAGACGCTGTTCGCGGCGGGGGAGGCGAGCGACGCCTGCGCGACGCTGGTGCGCGGGGCGCTCAAGATCAGCGCGCTCGACGCCGGGGGGACCGAGCGGATTTTGAGCCTGGTCCATCCGGCGGGGTTCGTCGGCGAGCTGTTCACCCCGCTGGCGCGGTTCGACGTGGTCGCGCTGGCGCCAAGCGAGGTGTGCCTGTTCTCGCGCGCCGAATATGAGCGCGCGGTGGAGCGTTACCCGGCGCTGGCGCGGGCATTGCTGCGGCGATCGAGCGAGGATCTGTTCGCCGCGCGCTCGCTGACCGCGATGGTCGGGCGGCACACCGCGCGCGAACGGGTCGGCACGTTCCTGCTGGCGATGGCCGATGCGGCGAGCGAGTCGCCCTGTCATCCGGCGGCGCGGTTCGAGCTGCCGCTGTCGCGCGCCGAGCTGGCCGGGCTGCTCGGGCTGACGATCGAGACGGTCAGCCGGGTGGTCGGCGCGCTCGAGGCCGACGGCGCGATCCGCCGCCACGGCCGGCGCGGGATCGAACTCCTCGACCCCGCGCGGCTCGGCCCCGCCGCCTGAGCGGTCAGACCAGCGCGGCGATGGTGGTCGTCGCGATGCCCCAGAAGAGCACGCAGGCCGGGAGCAGGAGGACCAGCGTCGCCGCCTCGCCGGCGTCGCTGTGGCCGGTCAACGTCTCGATCCCGCGCTCGCGAAACTCGGCCCAGCCGAGCGCGCGGTCGCGGTGGGCGGGCTTCATCGTCGCCCACTTCATCGGCACGACGCAGAACGCCGCGACGAAGATGACGTTGATGACCATCGGCATGACGAGGCCGTCGGCAGCGAAGCCGATCCACATCACCGCCAGATAGGCCATGAACAGCCCGAACACGCCGAGCAGCAGCGCCGGGGGCAGGCCGAAGTTGCGGTCGGTGCAGCCGGCGCGGGCTTCCGCGGGGGTGGCGAGGGCGGGCGGCGGGGCAGTGATTTCCTGGCGGGCGGCAAGCGCGGCGCGGTCGAGACCGCGGGTCATCGGGCAAACTCCTGACTTGATGGGTCAGGCGTAGCCGCGGCGGCCGCACGGCGCTTTGACGGTCGTCAAATCTAAGCGGCGACGGTGGATCAAGGGGAGAGGCAGCTACATCTTCCACGCCTATCACCGGCTACCCGCCGACCGACAAGCACGGCCAGCCGGCGGGCGCCATCGCGCAAGGGGGCGGGCTCAGCTTCCAGCCGGTAATGTCGCCGCCTCGCCGGACCCGTGAAAGGGTCGAGGAACGCGCCGCCCGCGGCCGCGCGTCGTCCGAAAATGCGCCAACGCGGCACAGTTAAAATTGCATTGACGTGAGATTAACTCCTGTTAACCAAGAGGCGGGGTGGGCTTGGCGTCGGAGGGCGACGTCGTTTGGACGGAGCCTACTATGTCACTGAAAACCATGTTTGCCGGCGCTGCACTTGCGGCGTCCCTGACCTTTGCCGTGCCTGCATCGGCCACGGACCTGCTGCCCGGAGCGACCGGCCAGCCGACCCAGGCTTTCCCGGCCGGAACGGCGGGCACGCTGTTGGCGAGTTCGAGCACAGCGGGCACGGCGCTGACCTTCTCGGCAACCTTCAACCAGGCGGTCTATCAGAACACGTCCGGCACGCTCGATTTCTACTATCAGGTCATCCGCACCGGCGCGGGGAGCGCCGCCAGCCAGGAGATCCGGAGCTTCACGGTCAGCGATTTCACCAACTTCCTGGTGAGCGCCTTCGTGAACGGTGCCGACACGGATGGCGCCGGTCCGTTCGTTGCGGTCAACAATCCCGCCTTGGCCGATGGGACGCCAAGTGGGTCGACCACCACCTTCGGCCGGTCGCCGAGCGGCGGCGTGCTCACCACGGAATTCGGCGCCAACGGCCTGACCGGGACCGAGAACAGCACCACTTACATCTTCCGGACCAACGCCACCGCCTTCAACCAGCTCGGCTTCTACGGCGTGATCGACGGATCGACGTTGTCGGGCCGCGCCTTCGCGCCGACCGCGGCGGTGCCCGAGCCCGGCACCTGGGCGCTGATGCTGATCGGCTTCGGCGGCATGGGCGTCGCCATGCGCCGGCGGCGGAAGGCGGCCTTGCAGATCGCCTGACCGCTGACGTTCGGGGGGAATAGAGGAGCCGCCGCCGGGCAGACCGGCGGCGGCTCCTTTGCCGTTTTCCGGGATGCTGCCGCTTGGCTGGCATCGGACGGGGGAGATGGCTACATCGGGCGCTTCATGTCCGACACGCAGCCCCACCTCTACCTCGTCGACGGGTCGAGCTACATCTTCCGCGCCTATCACCGGCTCCCCCCGCTGACCAACAAGCATGGCCAGCCGGCGGGCGCGGTCTATGGCTATACGGCGATGCTGTGGAAGCTCGCCGACGGGCTGAACAAGGCCGACGGGCCGACCCACATGGCGGTGATCCTCGACAAGGGCTCGTCCTCGTTCCGCAACGAGATGTACGACCAGTATAAGGCGCACCGGCCGCCACCGCCCGAGGACCTGGTCCCGCAATTCCCGCTGATCCGCACCGCGACGCGCGCCTTTTCGATTCCGTGCATCGAGGAAGCGGGGCTGGAGGCCGACGACATCATCGCCTGCTACGTCACCGCCGCGCGCGAGGCGGGGTGGAAGGTGACCATCGTCAGCTCCGACAAGGATTTGATGCAGCTGATCGAGGACGGCTCGGTCGACATGCTCGACACGATGAACGACCGGAGGATCGACACCGCTTACGTGGTCGAGAAGTTCGGGGTCGGGCCCGAGCTGGTCGGCGACGTGCTGGCGCTGATGGGCGACAGCGTCGACAATGTGCCGGGCGTGCCGGGGGTGGGTCCGAAGACCGCGACCCAGCTGATCCAGGAGCATGGCAACCTCGAGGCGGTGCTGGCCGCCGCCGACGGGATCAAGAAGCCCAAGCTGCGCGAGAATCTGCTCGCCCACGCCGACATGGCGCGCTTGAGCCGCGAGCTGGTGCGGCTGAAGTGCGACGCCAATCTGCCCGAGCCGCTCGAGGCGCTGGCGCTGACCGGCATCCCCAAGGAGCCGCTGCGCGAATTCCTCGAGGACCAGGGGTTCAAGACGCTGCTGAACCGGATGGTCGGCGGGGCGGGTGCGCCGGTGGCGACGGGAAGCAGCGGAGCGGCGCGGCCGACGCTGGGCTCGACGCCCGACCGCGCGAGCGGGCCGGCGCCGGCCGAGGCGATCACCATCGACCGCTCGAAGTATGAGACGGTGACGACGCTCGACGCGCTCGATCGCTGGATCGCCGAGGCGACGCGGCAGGGCTTTGTCGCGGTCGATACCGAGACCGATTGCATCGACTGCATCGTCGCGCGGCTGGCGGGGGTGAGCCTGGCGACCGCGCCCAACAAGGCCTGTTATATCCCGGTCGGGCACAGCGGGCTCGACATGTTCGCCGAGGCGCCGCAGCAGCTGCCGCTGAACCAGGTGCTCGACCGCTTGAAGCCGCTGCTCGAAGACCCAGCGGTGCTCAAGATCGGGCATAATTTCAAATATGACTGGGTGATGTTCGCCAAGCACGGGATCGAGGCCGGACCGGTCGACGATACGATGCTGATGAGCTTCGACCTCGACGCCGGGCGGCAGGGCCACGGCATGGACGAGCTCGCCAAGCTGCACTTCGAGCATGAATGCCTGAGCTTCAAGGCGGTGTGCGGGACGGGCAAGAACCAGATCACCTTCGACAAGGTGCCGCTCGACCGCGCGACCGAATATGCCGCCGAGGACGCCGACATCACGCTCAGGCTGTGGCAGCGGTTGAAGCCGCGGATCGCCGCCGAGAATGTCGCGCGGGTCTATGAGAGCGTCGACAAGCCGCTGGTGCGGGTGGTCGGCTGCATGGAGCGCGAAGGGGTCAAGGTCGACCGCGACTATCTGGCCGAGCTGAGCAAGACCTTCGCGACCGAGATCGCGAGCCTGGAAGAGCGGGTCTATGAGGCGGCGTGCGGGCCGTTCCAGATCGGCTCGACCCAGCAATTGGGGCAGGTGCTCTACGAGCGGCTGGGGCTGAAAGGCGGACGCAAGGGCAAGAGCGGAGCCTATTCGACCGACGTCAACGAGCTCGAGCGGCTGGCGGGCGAAGGGGTGGCGTGCGCGAGCCTGGTGCTCGAGTGGCGGCAGCTGACCAAGCTCAAGACCACCTACACCGACGCGCTGCAGGCGCAGATCAATCCCGAGACGGGGCGGGTGCACACCAGTTTCAGCCTGGCGGCGGCGCAGACCGGGCGACTGTCGTCGACCGATCCGAACCTCCAGAACATCCCGATCCGCACCGAGATCGGGCGCAAGATCCGCGACGCCTTCGTCGCCGAGCCCGGCCATGTGCTGATGAGCGCCGACTACAGCCAGATCGAGCTGCGGCTGGCGGCGCACATCGCCGACGTGCCGCAATTGAAGGAAGCCTTCCTCGACAAGGCGGACATCCACTCGATGACCGCCGAGGAATTGTTCGGGGCGAGCGACCGCGACGCGCGCAACAAGGCCAAGACGATCAACTTTGCGATCCTCTACGGCATTTCGTCATGGGGGTTGGCGGGACGGCTCGGCATTTCGCGCGACGAGGGCAAGGTCATCATCGACCGCTATTTCGAGCGCTTCCCGGGCATCCAGAATTATATCGGCGACACGCTGAGCTTCGTGCGCGAGCATGGCTTCACCCGCACCCTGTTCGGGCGCAAGACGCACTTCCCCAACATCCGCTCGAGCCAGATGAACCACCGCCAGGGGGCCGAGCGGGCGGCGATCAACGCACCGATCCAGGGGACCAGCGCCGATATCATTAAGCGGGCGATGGCGCGGATGACGCCGGCGCTGCGCGACGCCGGGCTGCCACGCGTGCGGATGCTGCTGCAGGTGCACGACGAACTGGTGTTCGAGGTGCCCGAGGGCGAGGAAGAAGCCGCTGCGGCGGTGGTCCGGCGGGTGATGGCCGAGGCGGCCGAGCCGATGGTGGCGCTGACCGTCCCGCTCGACGTCGAGGTGGGCTGGGGCGCGCACTGGGGCGCGGCGCATTGAGCGCGACGCAGGCGGGACCGGGCGAGGCCACCCCCGATAGCGAGGCACCGAGCGCCGATCTCGCGGCACTGGCGCGGGGCGGGCGGATCAACTTCTTCGGCTTCGTGCTGCGGCTGGCGGCGCGGCTGCCTTTCCTGTTCATCGCCGGGCGGATGTACGGCGCCGAGGCGCTCGGCCGCTTCGCTTATGCGGTGCTGGTGGTCGAATTCGCCGCGCAGCTCGCGACGCTGGGGCTGAAGCGCGGGCTCGCCCAGCAGTTGAGCGAAACCGACCGCGACCATGGCTGCGTCGCGTGGGACGCGCTGCTGGTGGCGGCGGTCGGCTCGGCGATCTGCATGGGCGTGCTGTTCGCCTTTCCGCGGGCGATGTATCCCAACAGCGAGATCCACGGGCTCGAATGGCTGTTGCCGCTAGCGGTGCTGGCGATGGCCTGGTCGGACATCATGCTCGCCGCCCTCGCCTATCGCGAGGATGTCGGCGCGACGGTGCGCGCGCGGGCGGTGGTCGAGCCGTGGATCATCAGCGGGGCGGCGCTGGCCTTCGCCTTTATCGACAAGCGCGACGGGCTGATCATCGCTTATGCGCTGTCGATGCTAGGCGCGGTCACCGCGTCGGTGATTCCGTTCGTCCGCAGCTACGGCATTCCCCACGGCTGGCGACCCGACCCGGCGACCGGCTGGCGGATGGCGCGGCGCTATCTGCCGGTGGCGGCGGCCGACACGGTCGAATGGGCGAGCCGGCGGATCGACCTCGCCATCCTCGGCCTGTTCGCGACGCCGTACCTAGTCGGTATCTATTATGTCGCGCAGAACGTCGCCTCGCTGCCGAGCAAATTGAAGACGAGCTTCGACCCGATCCTCAGCCCGGTCATTGCCACCAACGTCGCCAAGGGCGATTTTCTGGCGGTCGCCAAGCAGGTGCGGCAGGTCGGCTTCTGGGTGATCGCCGCGCAGGCCGCGGTGGGGCTGGCGCTGTGCATCCCCGGCAAGGCGGTGATGGGGCTGGTCGGGCCCAACTTCGTCGCCGGCACCGCGGCGCTCGCCTTCCTGCTCGCCGCCGAAGTGGTCGCGGCGACCGCCACCACCAGCGAGGCGGCGCTGATCTACATCGCCCGCAAGCGCAACATGCTGCTGTCCTTGATCATGCTCGGCTTGCAGGCGGTGCTGACGGTGGTGCTGATCGTCGCCATGCGGCGGCTCGGCTGGCCGCCGCAGTGGCAGGCGACCTCACCCGCGATCGCGCTGGCGCTGGCGCTGGTGTTCGCGGCGGTGAGCAAGGCGTGGCTCGCCGGCCGACTGCTCGGCGCCCCGGTCAGCGGCTGGCGCTGGCCGCTGGTGTGGGCGGCGGCGGCGGCGACGTTGGTCGGCGAAGTCGCGATCCGGCTGCCCGAATGGGCCGAGCTGGCGTTCGGCATTCCGGCGATCCTGGCGACCTTCGGCGCGATCATCTGGCTGCGCGGCTTCGGCCCCGAAGACCGCGAGCTGTTCCGGATGCGCAAGGCCGACATCGAGGAATTGCGCGAGGCAGAGGTGCCGGCGGCGGGGACGACGGCGAACCCGGTTCGGTAGGACGAAGGGAGGGGCGCGAAGTGAATTCGCGCCGTCGGTCCTGTCGCGCATTCGCGCGCAGGCCGGCCGCACTTCGCCGGCTCTTCGCGCTGCTCCGGCGGCACTATCGTGCCGGCGTCGCTGCGCTCGGCGGCTTAGTGGCGAAAGTGCCTCATGCCCGTGAAGATCATCGCCAGCCCGGCCTCGTCGGCGGCGTGGATGACTTCGTCGTCGCGCATCGAGCCGCCGGGCTGGATCACCGCGGTGGCGCCGGCTTCGGCGGCGGCGAGCAGGCCGTCGGCGAAGGGAAAGAAGGCGTCGCTGGCGACCGCCGAGCCGACGGTGCGGGGCTCGGCCCAGCCGTGGGTTTCGGCGGCTTCGCGCGCCTTGACCGCGGCGATACGCGCGGAGTCGCGGCGGTTCATCTGGCCAGCGCCGATGCCCGCGGTGGCGCCATCCTTGGCGTAGACGATGGCGTTCGACTTGACGTGCTTGGCGACGGTCCAGGCGAAGCGGCAGTCGGCGATTTCCCGCTCGGTCGGTTCGCGCTTGGTCACCACCTTGAGGTCGTGAGGCAAGATGACGCCATTGTCGCGCGCCTGCACCAGCATCCCGCCGGCGATGCTCCTGAGCTGGAGGCCGGGGCGCGCCGGGTCGGGCAGCGCGCCGGTCAGCAGCAGGCGGAGGTTCTTCTTGGCGGCGAACAACGCGATCGCTTCCTCGTCGGCGTCGGGGGCGATGACCACCTCGGTGAAGATGGCGGTGATGGCGCGCGCCGTCGCGGCGTCGAGCGAGCGGTTGACGGCGACGATGCCGCCGAACGCCGAGACGTCATCGCACTGCAGCGCGGCGGTGTAGGCGGCGAGCAGCGAGTCGCCTTGGGCGACTCCGCACGGATTGGCGTGCTTGACGATGACGCAGGCGGGCGCGCCGTCGCGGAACTCGGCGACCAGCTCGAGCGCGGCGTCGGCGTCGTTCAAGTTGTTGTAGCTGAGTTCCTTGCCTTGCACCTGGCGGGCGCCGGCGACGCCCAGGACGCCGCGGCTCTGCGGCAGATAGAGCGCGGCCGACTGGTGCGGGTTTTCGCCGTAGCGCAGCTCGCTCGCCTTGGTGAGCGCGAGCGGCAGGGTGGCGGGGAAGCGCTCGCCCTGGTCGGCGAAGGCGAACCAGCTGGCGATCGCGCTGTCGTAGGAAGCGGTCAGCGCATAGGCCTTGCCGGCGAGGCGGCGGCGCAGCGCGAGCGAGGTCTGGCCGTGGTTGGCGTCGAGCTCGGCGGTCAGCGCTTCATAGTCGGCGGGGTCGGTGAGGATCGCGACATGGGCGTGGTTCTTGGCGGCCGAGCGGACCATCGAGGGGCCGCCGATGTCGATATTCTCGATCACCTCGTCACGCGCCGCGCCGCGGGCGACGGTCTGCTCGAAGGGGTAGAGATTGACCACGACGAGGTCGATCGGGGCGATGTCGTGCTCGGCGGCAGCGGCCTGGTGGGCGGGGTTGTCGCGGACGGCGAGAAGGCCGCCGTGGACCTTGGGGTGGAGCGTCTTCACGCGCCCGTCCATCATCTCGGGAAAGCCGGTGAGCTCGGCGACGTCGCGGACCGGATGGCCGAGCTCACGCAGTTTCGTCGCGGTGCCGCCGGTCGAGACCAGCTCGACCCCGTAGCGGACCAGCGCCGCCGCCAGCGCGTCGAGGCCGGACTTGTCGGAAAGCGAAAGCAGCGCCCGGCGGACGGGCACGAGGTCGGTCATGGTGGTTCCCTTGGGTGAGCGAGAGGTCAGGAGGAGCGGCGGAATTGCCAGCCGAGGTCGATCCCGAGGTGGGAGACCTCCCCGGTGATGGCGAGCTGGAGGCAGCCGGCGAGACGCCCGGCGCCATCGACCCAGACGCTGTCCTCGACCTCGAGCCGGGCGCCCTTGCAGCGGAAGTTCCACGGCGGCGCGCCGGGCGAGCGGAGAATCGCCCCCATCTGGTCGGCGGTGGCGACCGCCTCGACCCCGGGGGCGAGGTGGAAACGCAGGGTGAAGGCGGCGGCGTCGCGGAGCTTCTTGCGGCCCCGGGGTAGGAGGCGGTCGAGCCCGCGCACTTCCTTGCCATCGTTGGCGAGCATGACGCCGCGGCTGTGGATCAGCCCGAAGCCCTTGAGATAGCCGTCGTGGCTGGCTTCGAGGCGGGTGAACTCATCGTCGTCGCGGCGGTCGAGGGTGACGTCCTTGACCCCGGCGCCGAGGCTGCCGTCGGGGAGGATGGCGGTGGAATTGGTGTCGGCGAGGATCAGCGTCGAGTGGGCGGCGGTAGTGCGCAGCGCCTGCGCGAGGTCGGACGGGAGGCTGGTCGGCAGGAGGCCGGGGCCACCGCAATTGACCACCAGCCGCTGCGGCCCGTCGCTCATTTCGAGCGCGAGGGTCGAGGCCGAACCGGTCCGCGCCATCCGCGTCGGCGGGGGCGGCGCGGCGTCGACGACGACGATGGTGCCGAGCGCGGTCAGCCGGTGATAGCCCCAGCCGCGCGCTTGGCGGAGCGGGCGGGCGCGCAGCCCGCACCCCTCGATCAGCGCGGCGATGCGCGCGGTTTCGCCCGGGTTGCCGCCCTGCCAGGACCCCAGCGCGCCGTCGCCCATGGTCACCCCATGAAGCGCGGCGAGCGCGGCGGTGGCGGCATTGTCGAGCGCTTCGGGCATCGCCTGC
This sequence comes from Sphingomonas ginsengisoli An et al. 2013, assembly GCF_009363895.1. Lineage (NCBI taxonomy): Bacteria > Pseudomonadati > Pseudomonadota > Alphaproteobacteria > Sphingomonadales > Sphingomonadaceae > Sphingomonas > Sphingomonas ginsengisoli (ex An et al. 2013). Next base: position 2,166,521 of record NZ_CP045434.1, read on the forward strand.
TTGGCGGCATGGTAAGCGGCGTGGAGCAGGCCCAAGCGGTCGACCAGCAGCGCCTGCTCGGCCGGCGAGCGCGAGATGAGGCCGCCGTCGTCGAACTGGCCGGTGGCAAGCGCGCGGGTAAGGCCCGCCTCGGCGCGGGCGACGCGGCTCGACTGGCCCTGGAGGAGCAAGGCAGCGCTGGTGAGGCCGGCCCAGGCGGTGATCCGCGGCAGGCCCGGCGGGGCCTGGTCGGCGGTGGCGACGAGGTGGCGGGCGCCGCGCGCCATCGTGTTGAGCAGCGCCGCGCGATAGGCGGTGTCGCGGCTCGACAGGAGAAAGGGCGCGTAGGCCGTCCAGAACAAGAGCCGCTCGCCCCACAAGGGCGGCGCCCAGGCGGCGTCGACCTTGCCGCCATGCGCGACCAGCCAGCGCGCGGCGACCGCTTCGGCTAGGCGAGCGCCCTTGTCGCGCGAGGCGGCAGCGGAGAGGTCGCGCAGCCAGGAGAAGCCCTGGAGGTCGCGGGCAAGCGGGGACGTCGTGCCGACGTCGGCGAAGTCGAGGTCGGCGAGGGGGAGCGCGTCGGTGCCGCGGACGAGCCGGCCGGCGAGCAGCTGGTCGCCGCGCGCGCGGTCGCCCTGGACGTGGTCGCGGGGGACGGCGGCGAGCCGCAGCGGCTGGCGCGAGCGGCCGAACAGCCGGCGCAGCAGGGGCGGACGGGCGCCGCCTGCTTCGCTCACGCCGCGCCTCGCAGCGCGGCGATGTTGGCGGCGTAGCGGTCGGGGCCGCCGGTGAAGGCGGCGGTGCCCGCGACCAGCGCGGTGGCGCCGGCGTCGATGCACTGGCGCGCGGTGACGGGGTCGACCCCGCCGTCGACCTCGAGTTCGCAGGTCAGGCCCTCCTTGGCGATGCGCTTGGCGATCGCCTCGATCTTGCGGAGCTGGCTCGAAATGAACTTCTGCCCGCCAAACCCCGGATTGACGCTCATCACCAGCACGAGGTCGAGGTCCTCGAGGACATAGTCGAGCATCTTGGCGGGGGTGGCGGGGTTGAGGGAGACGCCGGCCTGCTTGCCGAGACCCTTGATGCGCTGGATGGTGCGGTGGAGGTGGGGCCCGGCCTCGGGGTGGACGGTGATGATGTCGGCGCCCGCCTCGGCGAAAGCGTCGAGGAAGTTATCGACCGGCGAGATCATCAGGTGGACGTCGAACGGCTTGGCGCTGTGCGGGCGGAGCGCCTTCACCACCCCGGGGCCGAAGGTGAGGTTGGGGACGAAGTGGCCGTCCATCACGTCGAGGTGGATCCAATCGGCCCCCGCCGCGTCGATCGCGCGGACTTCCTCGCCTAAACGGGCGAAATCGGCGGAGAGGATCGAGGGGGCGATGCGGACCATGGGACCGATTAGCCGGGGAGCCTAGCGGCGGACAAGCCGGGCGATGAAGAAGCCGTCGAGGCCGCCGTCTTTTTCGAGGGCGCCGGGGAGGAGTCGCAGCCAGCCGCGGTCGTGCGGGGCGATGCCCGGCGGCAATTCTTGCGCGGAGATCGGGTCGAGCGTGAGGCCGGCGGGGGCATTGGCGACGATGGCCTCGCCTTCCTCGGGCTCGAGCGAGCAGACGGCGTAGACCAACGTGCCGCCGGGGCGGAGCAACGTGGCGGCGTGGGCGAGCAGCGCGGCCTGACGCTCGGCACTCTCAGCGACGATGCGGGGTGAGGCGCGGTAGAGAACCTCGGGATGGCGGCGGAAGGTGCCGGTCGCCGAGCAGGGCGCGTCGAGCAGGATGGCGTCATAGTCGCCTTCGCTCCACGCGAGCGCTTCGGAGGCCGCCGTCGTGGCGTCGAGTCCGGTTCGGCTCAGATTTTCAGAAAGTCGTGCCAGACGACTTTCCGACCGATCGACGGCAGTGACGCGGTGACCGCGTGACGCCAGTTGCATCGTCTTGCCGCCGGGTGCGGCGCAGAGGTCGAGGACGTTGGCGGCCTCGCGCGGGATCAGCCGGGCGGGGATGGAGGCGGCGAGGTCCTGCACCCACCAGCCGCCGGCGCCATAGCCGGGCAAATCCTGCACCGCCGCGCCGCCGGTCAGTCGGACGTGGTTCGGGGCAAGGCTGACGCCGCCGGTCTCGACCGCGAAGGCCTGCGCGACGGCATCGTCGGCGAAGCTCAAGTCGAGCGGCGGGCGCCGGACGATCGCGCGGCGGGCGGCGGCGACGGCTTCTTCGCCCCAAGCCACGGTCCAGCGCGCTTCGACCGGAGCGGGGAGCGCGGGGGCGTCGCTGGCTTGCGGATTGCTGCGCAGCAGGGTGCCGAGGACGCCGTGGACCAGCCGCCGCGGGCCGCCGTCGACCAGCGGCAGCGCGGTCGCGACCAGCGCATGGTCGGGTACGTTCATCGCCAGTTTCTGCGCGAGCGCGAGGCGGAGCACCATCCGCGCCTTGGCGTCGTCGGCGAGGCGGAGGCGGGTCGCGCCGTCGATCAGCGCGTCGAGCTCGGGCAGGCGACGGAGCGTCTCGCCGGCGATGGCGAGCGCGAGCGGGCGGTCGGCGAGCGGGGTGCGCTGGGCGGCGCTGTCCAGGGTAATCCCCCGGCGGAGGACGGCGTCGAGCAATTGCAGCGCGGCGCGGCGCTCGGCAAAGCCTTCGGTCCCTCTTGGCTCGGCGCCGTTCACTGCCCATGTCCCTTGTTATGAAGCGCCCCAAGCACCTCGACCCGCCCGCTTACCTCAGCAAGTCGCCGCCGGTGCCGGCGCCCGAGGCGGCCGAGCCCGCCGCGCCGCCCGCGGGCGACAAGCCGCGGCCCGAGCCGACCCGCTACGGCGACTGGGAAAAGAACGGCATCGCCTGGGATTTCTAGAGGCCGCACTCAGTGCGCCTCGGCACGCGGCGGGCGGCTGAGCAGGCTTTCGAGCACGGCGTCGACGGTCGCGGTGCCGCTCAACAAGGCGGCGACTGCAGCGACGATCGGCATGTCGATTCCACGGTCGCGCGCCAACCGGTCGAGCACGGGTGCGGTGAAGGCCCCTTCGGCGACGGTGCGGCGGTCGGCGAGTAATTCGGCGGCGGCGCGGCCCTGCCCCAGCCCGACCCCCAGCGAATAATTGCGGCTGCTGGTGCTCGAGCAGGTCAGAACGAGGTCGCCGAGCCCGCACAGCCCGGCGAGCGTCTCGCGCCGCGCGCCAGCAGCGAGGCCGAAACGGGTCATTTCGGCGAAGCCGCGCGCGATCAGCGCGGCGCGGGCGTTCTGGCCGAGCCCGCGGCCCTCGACCACGCCGCAGGCGATGGCGAGGACGTTCTTGATCGCCCCGCCGACCTCGGCCCCGGCAACGTCGTCGGTCAGGTAGAGGCGGAAGGCGGGGAGCGCGAGGCGGTCGCGGACCTGCTCGGCCTGGGCCTGATCGGCGGCGGCGAGGGTCAGCGCGGTGGGGAGGCCGGCGGCGACCTCGTGCGCGAAGGTCGGGCCGGAGAGGACCATCACCTCGGCCTCAGGACAGACCTCGCGCGCGACCGAATGGAGCAACGCGCCGCTGCCTTCCTCGATGCCCTTCGAACAGAGGATAAGCGCGCGGCAGCCAGCGGGAGCGTGGGCGAGGACCGACCGCATGTGCTGGGCGGGGGTGACCACCAGCCAGGCGGCGCAGTCGGCGAGGTCGGCGAGGTCGGCGGTGGCGCGGATCGCGGGGCTAAGTGCGCGGCCGGGAAGGAACAGGCTGTTTTCGTGGCGGGCGTTGACCGACTCCACCACTTCGGGCTCGCGTGCCCACAGCAGCACCGGCTCGCCCTTCGCCGCGGCGACCTGCGCCAGCGCGGTGCCCCACGCGCCGCCGCCGATGACGCCGACCTTCATGCCTTCACTCCTGCGCCGCGGACCGTCTCGGCAGCGGGGTCGAGCGGCCAGCGCGCGCGGGCGGGGGCGTCGAGCGGGTCGCAGCGGCCGGCGGCGAAGCGCTCGGCGCCGGCCCAGGCGATCATCGCGGCATTGTCGGTGCACAGCCAGCCGGGCGGGCTGGCGAAGGCGCGGCCCTCGCTGGCGGCGAGTTGCTGGAGCGCGGCGCGGATGGCGCCGTTGGCGGCGACTCCGCCCGCCACCACGAGGGTCGGCGCGTCGCTGACGGCCAGCGCGCGGCGGGTGCGATCGATCAGGCAGTCGACCACCGCCTGCTGGAAGCTGGCGGCGACGTCGGCGGGGCGGTGGGTGCCCGCGGCGACCGCGCGCTGCACCGCGCTCTTCAGCCCGGCGAAAGAGAAATGGGGTTCGGGCGAGCCGAGCAAAGGACGCGGCAGCGGGACCGCGGCGGCGTCGCCGTCTTGCGCCAGCACCTCGATCGCCGGGCCGCCGGGATAAGGCAGGCCGAGCAGCTTGGCGGCCTTGTCGAACGCCTCGCCCGCGGCATCGTCGATGGTGGTGGCGAGGCGGCGATAGTCGCCGACGCCGCGCACTTCGAGCAGCTGGCAATGGCCGCCGCTGGCGAGCAGGAGCAGATAGGGAAATTCGAGGTCGGGATCGGTCAGCCGCGGCGACAGTGCATGGCCTTCGAGATGGTTGACCGCGATCAGCGGCTTGCCCGCCGCAAGCGCGAGCCCCTTGCCGGCGAGCAGACCGACCATCACCCCGCCGATCAGCCCGGGGCCGGCGGTGGCGGCGACCGCGTCCAACTGGTGCGGGGCGACCCCGGCCTCGGCGAGGACCTGCGCAATGAGGCCGGGGAGCACCTCGACATGGGCGCGGGCGGCGATCTCGGGAACGACGCCGCCGAACGGGGCGTGGGCACTGTTCTGGCCGACCACGACCTGGGCGAGGATGCGCCGATCGCCGGTGACCAGCGCCGCCGCACTGTCGTCGCAGGAGGATTCGAGGCCGAGGATGAGGGTCATGCTGCGCGAAGCCCTTTGCCCCAAGCGGCCGGCTTGCACTAGGGGGCGGGGATGAAGGCTCCGCTCATCCTTGGCACCCGTGGTTCCCCGCTCGCGCTGGCGCAGGCGCGGATGGTGGCGAGCGCGCTCGAAGCAGCGCACGGCTGGGCGGCGGGCAGCGTCGAACTCAAGGCGGTGAAGACCAGCGGTGACCGCATCCAGGACCGCCCGCTGGCCGAGGTCGGCGGCAAATATCTTTGGACCAAGGAATTGGACCAGTTTTTGCTGGCGGGGGAGACCGACCTGTCGGTCCACTCGATGAAGGATGTCGAGAGCGAGCGGCCGCAATCGCTGCACATCGCCGCGATGCTGCCGCGCGCCGACGTGCGCGACCGGCTGATCGGGGCGGAGTCGATCGAAGCCTTGAGCCAGGGTGCGCGGGTGGGGACCTCGTCGCCGCGGCGGGCGGCGCAATTGCTGCGGCTGCGGCCCGACCTCCAGATCGTGCCCCTGCGCGGCAATGTCGCGACGCGGCTGGGCAAGGTCGGCGCCGAATGCGACGCGACGCTGCTGGCGGCGGCGGGGCTCGACCGGCTGGGGATGGCCGAAGGCGTGGCGATCGAGCCGACCGAGATGCTGCCCGCTCCGGCGCAAGCGGCGATCGGGATCGAGTGCCGCAGCGGGGACGAGCGGGTGCGCGACCTGCTGGCGGCGATCAATGACGGGCCGACCTGCGCCGCGGTCCACGCCGAGCGGGCGTTTGCGCGCAGCGTCGGCGGCTCGTGTCATTCGCCGGTGGCGGCGCTGGCATTGGTTGGCGGCGACGGTTCGCTGTGGCTGCGGGCGGAATTGCTGAGCAGCGACGGGGCCGAGCGGGTCGCAGGCGAGGTGCGGTTCGCAGCGGGCGATGACGCCGCGCCGGCGGGGCTGGCGCGGGAGTTGCTCAGCCAAGCGCCGGCGGCGGTGCGGAGCCTGTTCAGCGCATGAAGCTGGTCGTGCTGCGGCCCGAGCCGGGTGCCTGGGTAACAATGGCACGGGCGGCGGCGCTGGGGCTGACGGCGGTGGCGCGGCCGCTGTTCCGGATCGAGTCGCTGGCGTGGGCGGTGCCGAATACGACCGACTTTGATGCACTGCTGCTGACCAGCGCCAATACGGTCCGCCAGGCAGGCGATGGACTGGCGAGGCTTAAGCGCCTGCCGGTGCTGGCGGTGGGCGAGGCGACCGCCGCAGCGGCGCGGGCGGCGGGGCTGCGGGTCGAGACGGTCGGGACGGGCGGCGTGGCCGCGTTGCTGGCCGAGGTGCCGGCCGAGCGGCGGCTGCTCCATTTGGCGGGGGAGGATCGGATCGGGGTGGAACGTGCGGGGATTCTCGCTGTGCCCGTCTATCGCTCGGTGGCGATCGAGCCGGCGCCTGCGTTGGCCGCCGAAGCGCCCGCGGTGCTGCTGGTCCATTCGCCCCGCGCGGGGCGGCGGGTGGCCGAGCTGGTCGCCGACCGCGAGCGCTTCGCCATCGCCGCGATCAGCCCGGCGGCCGCGGCGGCGTGCGGGGACGGCTGGCACACGCTGGCCGCGGCCGACACGCCCGACGACGGCACGCTGCTTTCCCTCGCCGCGCGGCTGTGCCAACAATCGCCGCCGACATGACCGGCCCTTACCCCCGCCGCGGCCCCGGCGTCGCCACCTGGCTGCTGCTGATCCTCGTCCTGCTGCTCATCGGAGCGGCGGTGGCGGTGTGGACGCTGGCGCGCTGGCAGGCGGCGGCGCAATTCTTCGGCGTGACGCCAGTGCAGACCACGCAGACGGCGCCGCAGGCCGCGCTGGCGCGACCGGTTCAGGTGACCGCGGTCGTCCCCGCGCCGCCCGCGACCGCCGCACCGGCCGATGTCGCGGTGCTCGAGCAAAGGATCGCGCGGCTGGAGAGCACGACGCAGCAGGTGGCGGGCTCGGCGGGGCGTGCCGACGGGCTGCTGGTCAGCTTCGCCGCGCGGCGGGCGATCGATCGCGGGGTGCCGCTCGGCTACCTCGAGGCGCTGCTGAACGAGCGGTTCGGCCTCACCAACCGGCAGGCGGTAGCGACGGTGATTACCGCCGGACGGACGCCAATCCGGCTCGACCAGCTCCAGGCGCAGTTCGAGGCGCTGGGGCCGCAACTGCAGGGTGGCGGCGACGTCGGCTTCTGGCAGGCGACCCGCGCGCAACTGGGGTCGCTGATCTCGATCCACCGCGCCGACCGGCCGAGCGCGCGCCCGTCGGCGACCTATGCCCGCGCCGCGGCGCGGCTGCAGGGGGGCCAGGTCGACCAGGCGCTGGCCGAGGCGATGCGGCTGCCGGCGATCGGGGTGGCGGGCGGCTGGGTCAACGAGGCGCGGCGCTATATCGCAGCGCATCGCGCCTTGGACGAGATCGAAAGCGCGGCGTTGCTCAGCCGCTAGCGGGGTGCGGGCGTCATGGCGTCGTTGATCCGAGTACTGGCGGCCGTGCTCACGCTGGCGGTGGCGAGTTGCGGCCCGGTCGTGCCTCCGGTCCAACCAGGGGTAGCGACGGCGGTGGCGGCCCCGGCTCCGCTGGCCGCGCGGATCGCCGAGCTCGGGCGCGGGTTCGACGGGCGGGTCGGGATCGCGGTCGAGTCGGTCGAGCGCGGCTGGCGCACCGGGTGGAAGACCGACGAGCTCTATCCCCAGCAGAGCGTCAGTAAGTTCATGGTCGCGCTGACGGTGATGGACCGGATCGACCACGGCGCGCTCCGCCTCGACCAGCCGGTGACGCTGACCCGGAGCGACCTCACCGTCTTCCACCAGCCGATCCGAGACGTCATCCTCGCAAATGGCGGGAGCTATACGACGACGCTGCAGGATTTGCTCAACCGAGCGCTGACGCAGAGCGACAATACCGCCAACGACAAGTTGATGCGGCTGGCGGGCGGGCCCGAGGCGGTGCGCGGGTTCATCGCCGAGCGGCGGCTGGGCGAGATCCGTTTCGCCGATGGCGAGCGCGCGCTGCAGTCGCGGATCGCGGGGCTGCGGTGGCGCGACGATTATTCAATCGGCGATGCCTTCTTCACGGCGCGCGACAAGCTGCCGCTGAGTCAGCGCAGTCGACTGTTCGAGCGCTATATCGACGATCCTTATGACGGCGCGGCGCCGTTCGCGCTGGTGGACACGCTGGCGCGGCTCAAGCGCGGCGAGCTGCTCCAGCCGGCGTCGACCGCGCGGCTGCTGACGATCATGAGCGACACGGTGACCGGCAAGAACCGGCTGCGCGGCGGGCTGAAGGCGGGGTGGACGCTCGCCCACAAGACCGGGACGGGGCAGGAATTGGGCGGGGTGCAGGCGGGCTATAACGACATCGGCGTCCTGACCGCGCCCGACGGCCGCAGCTATGCGGTGGCGGTGATGATGAAGCGCACCGCGGTGCCGCTGGCGGTACGGATGACGCTGATGAACGAGGTCGTGCGCGCAATCATCGCCGCGCACGAGGCGACCGCCTTCCAGCTCAATTGAGCAGGGGGTAAGCGGGGAGGGTCAGGAATTCCTCGCAGTCGGGATCGAGGACCATCGCGCGGAACAGGCCGGCGGCTTCGGTGAGGTGCGGCTGGTCGGGGATGGCGGCGAGCTCGGCCTCGAACAGCGTTTCGAACAGGGCGCGATCGAATGTGCGGCCGTCGTCGAGTGGGGCGGCATATTTGAGCCACTGCCATAGCTGGGTGCGGCAGATCTCGGCGGTCGCCGCGTCCTCCATCAGATTGTAGAGCGGCACCGCGCCGCGGCCCGACAGCCAGGCCGCGAGATACTGGACGCCGACGCGGATATTCTCGCGCGCGCCGGCCTCGGTGCGGGGGCCGGTGTGGAGCTCGAGCATCTCGTCGCGGCCGGGGACGTGGGGCGGGCGTTTCGCGAGCTGGTTGGGGCCGTGCATCGCGGCGAAGGCCTCGAGCGCGACCGGGACCAGCGCCGGGTGCGCGACCCAGGTGCCGTCGTGGCCGTTGCGAACCTCGCGCTCCTTGTCGGCGCGGACCTTGTCCATGGCCGTCTGGTTGGCGGCCTCGTCGCCCTTGACCGGGATGAAGGCGGCCATTCCCCCCATGGCAAAGGCGCCGCGGCGGTGGCAGGTCTCAATGAGGCGCAGCGAGTAAGCGGCGAGGAAGGCCTTATCCATGGTCATCGCCGAGCGGTCGGGGGTCAGCCGGTCGGGGCGATCGCCGAGGCGCTTGATGGTCGAGAAGATATAGTCCCAGCGGCCGCAGTTGAGCCCGACGATGTTCTCGCGGAGCGCGTAGAGGATCTCGTCCATCTCGAAGGCGGCGGTGATCGTCTCGATGAGCACGGTCGCCTTGATGGTGCCGCGGGACAGGCCGAGGTGGGCTTCGGCATGAGCGAAGACCTCGCTCCACAATTCGGCCTCGAAGCGGCTTTCGAGCTTGGGGAGGTAGAAGTAGGGGCCCGAGCCAGCGGCGAGCGCGGCGCGGGCGTTGTGGAAGAAATAGAGGCCGAAATCGAACAGCCCGCCGCTGATGGGCACGCCGTCGACGGTCAGGTGGCGCTCGTCGAGGTGCCAGCCGCGCGGGCGGACCTTGAGCACGGCGATCTGGTCGTTGAGTTTATACTGCTTGCCGGTGCCCGCGTCGGTGAAGGCGAGGTTGCCCTGCCAGCGGGCGCGCAGATTGAGCTGGCCCTGGAGCAATTCGTCCCAGGTCGGCGCGGTGGCGTCCTCGAAATCGGCCATGAAGACCTTGGCGCCCGAGTTGAGCGCGTTGATCACCATCTTGGCGTTGGTTGGGCCGGTGATCTCGACTCGGCGGTCTTGGAGGTCGGCGGGGATGTCCCCCACCCGCCACTCGGCGCGGCGGGTGTCGGCGGTCGCCGTTGGGAAATCGGGGAGCTGGCCGGCCTTGAAACATTCCTGCCGGTCGCCGCGCGCGGCGAGCAGCGCCCGCCGCCGCACGTCGAAGGCGAGGTGCAGCCCGGCGAGGAAATCGAGCGCCGCGGGGGTGAGGATTTCTTCCGCACCCGGGACGGTGGAGGGTTCAACCGCGACCCGCGGCCGCTCGAGGACATCGCTCACTTGCACTTCAGCTCCGGTTCGGCGCAGATGGCGTAACGCTCGGTCGCGGCATGGCGGTCCTTGAAGGTCAGCCGCTGCCATTCCATCCGCGCCTTCAACTCATTGGCGAAGGGGCCGCTGACCCGCTCGGTGCCCGGCTCGAGCGCCTGGAAGTCGCAATCCCGATACTCGCCCCCGATCACCCAAAAACGCTGTGCCATGATCATTCTCCTGCGAAAGGGGTTATTCGGCGGCGACGAACTGCGCCGCTTCGGTCGATTCGGACAAAGCGGTGGTCGAGGCCTGGCCAGCGCTGACCGCGGTGGCGATCGCGTCGAAGTAACCGGTGCCGACTTCGCGCTGGTGGCGGGTGGCGGTGTAGCCCTGCGCCTCGGAGGCGAACTCGGCCTGCTGCAATTCGGAATAGGCCGCCATGCCGCGGTCGCGGTAGTTGGACGCCAGCTCGAACATGCCGTGGTTCAAGGCGTGGAAGCCCGCCAGCGTGACGAACTGATACTTGTACCCCATCGCGCCCAGCTCGCGCTGGAACTTGGCGATGGTGTCGGCGTCGAGCTTGGCCGCCCAGTTGAACGACGGGCTGCAGTTGTAGGCGAGCAATTTGCCCGGATGCTCATTGTGGACCGCTTCGGCGAACTTGCGCGCGTCGGCGAGGTCGGGGTGCGAGGTCTCCCACCAGAGGAGGTCGGCGTGCTCGGCGAAGGCGAGGCCGCGGGCGATGCAATGGTCGAGGCCGCTGCCGTCGCGTAGCCGGAAGAAGCCCTCGGGGGTGCGCTCGCCGGTGATGAACTGGCGGTCGCGCTCGTCGACATCGCTGGTGATGAGCTTGGCACTCTCGGCGTCGGTGCGGGCGACGAGGACAGTCGGGACGCCGCAGACGTCGGCCGCGAGGCGCGCGGCGTCGAGGTTGCGGATCGCGGCCTGGGTCGGGATCAGCACCTTACCGCCGAGGTGACCGCACTTCTTTTCAGAGGCGAGCTGGTCCTCGAAATGGACCCCCGCGGCGCCCGCCTCGATATAAGCCTTCATGATCTCGAAGCAGTTCAAGGGGCCGCCGAAGCCGGCTTCGGCGTCGGCGACGATCGGCACGAACCAGTCGCGCTTGGCGCCGCCTTCCAGATGCTCGATCTGGTCGGCGCGCTGGAGGGTCTTATTGATCCGCTTGGCGAGCTCGGGCCCGGCGTTGGCGGGATAGAGCGACTGGTCGGGATACATGGCGCCGGCGGTGTTGGCATCGGCGGCGACCTGCCAGCCCGATAGATAGATCGCCTGGAGGCCCGCGCGGACCATCTGCATCGCCTGGTTGCCGGTGACCGCGCCGAGCGCGCAGACCGGCTCGTCCTGGTGGAGCAATTCCCACAGCTTGAGCGCGCCGCGGCGGGCGAGCGTGTGATCGATCGGCACCGAGCCGCGCAGCCGCTCGACGTCGGCGGCGGTGTAGGGGCGTTCGATCCCGGCGAAGCGGCCGGGCGGCGCGGAAACCACGTCGGAAAAGTCGGTAGCCATGTGCGAATCACCCCTGGAAAGCTGCGAATAGGTGGGCAGTGAAACGCGATTTCGCGGACAAGTTACTGGTGAGAAGTGCGAAGATGCCAAGTTTAGACTTGTGCAGCTTGTCAAAAGTTGACAGCTTCTCAGCGTGGCTCAGCATAAGCTCTTCCTCGGCGCGCGACTGAAGCGGCTGCGGCGCGAGCGCGGGCTGCAGCAGAGCGCGATGGCCACCGAGCTCGGGATCAGCCCGAGCTATCTCAATCACCTCGAGCGCAACCAGCGGCCGGTGACCGCGGGCATCCTGCTGCGGCTTGCCGAAGCGTTCGACATCGACATCCGCGCCTTCGCCAGCGAGGGCGGCGAGAGCGGCGGCGCGGACCAGCTCGCCGAAGTATTCACCGACGCGATGTTCCAGGACTTAGGGATCAGCCGGCAGGAAATCCTCGAGACCGCCGACAATGCGCCCGCTTTGTCGGAGGCGGTGACCCGGCTCTACACCGCCTTTCGCGAACTTCAGCGTCATCCCCAGGGCGGCGACACCGAGGGCGACGAGCGCAGCGTGATCACCCCCGAGACGTGGGTGCGCGATTTCATCCAGGCGAGCCGCAACCATTTTCCCGAGCTCGAGGAGGGTGCCGAGACGCTGGGCGGCGCGCTCGGCGATCCCTTGTCGGTGGCCGAGCCGCTGCGGCGGCGGCTGAAGGAAGCCTATGGGGTCGAGGTGCGGGTGGTCAGCCCCGAGGAGATGCAGGGCGCCAGCCAGGTCTATGACCCGCAGCGGCGCCTGCTGTCGCTGTCGTCGATGCTCCGGCCCGAGAACAAGACCTTTGGGATCGCCTATCAGCTGAGCCTGCTCGAGCTGCACCCGATCATCGGCCGGCTGCTCGAGGCGGCGCGGCCGCCCGACGCGGGGACGCGCCACCTGCTCCACGTCAGCCTCGCCAATTATGCGGCGGGGGCGATCCTGATGCCCTATGGCAAGTTCCTCGCCGCGGCCGAGCGCTATCGCTATTCGATCGACCGGCTGTGCGCCGAGTTCGGCGCCAACGTCGAGCAGGTCGCGCACCGGCTGACGACGATGAACCGGCAGGGCGCGCGCGGAGTGCCCTTCTTCATGCTGCGGATCGATCCGGCGGGGAACATCTCCAAGCGCTATGCCGGCGAGCGATTTCCATTCTCGCGATTCGGCGGCACCTGCCCGCGCTGGAATTTGCACACCGCTTTCCAGCAGGCGGGGCAGGTGGTGACCCAGCTCATCGAGACTCCCGACGGCCATCGCTATTTCACGGTCGCGCGGACGATTGAGCGGCCGATCAAGACCGAGCTTCGTGGCGGGCTGCTGGCGATCGGGCTGGGCTGCGACATCGAACATGCGCACCGGCTGCATTGCGCCGAGGGGATCGACCTCGAGCGCGCGCCGGTGACTCCGGTCGGGCCGTCGTGCGGCATCTGCCCGCGGATGGACTGCGCCTATCGCGCGATGCCGCCCGCCGGGCGGCCGCTCGCGGTGCACGAGTATCGGAAGACCGTGTCGCCCTTCCCCTTCGTCGGGCCGTGACGGGAAGCGGCGGCGACGCTAAGGCCCCCGCACGATGACCGAACTGAACGACACGCTGGCGCGGATTGCCGTCGCCGCCGACCTCCAGGCGCTCGATGCCGAGCGGGTGAGCGCGCTCGGCAAGAGCGGCTGGGTGACCGCGCTGTTGAAGACGCTGGGTGGGCTGAGCCCCGAGGAGCGCCAGACCCGCGGGCCTGAAATCCAGGGCGTGCGGGCGAGCGTCGCCGACGCCATCGCGGCGCGCAAGGACGCCCTTGAGGCGGCCGAGCTGAGCCGCAAGCTGGCGACCGAGCGGGTCGACCTGTCGCTGCCCGCGCCCGAGCGGCCGGTCGGCAGCGTCCACCCGGTCAGTCAGGTGATGGAGGAACTGGCCGAGATCTTCGCCGACCTCGGCTTCGCGGTCGCCGAGGGGCCCGAAATTGAGAGCGACTGGTATAATTTCACCGCGCTCAACATGCCCGAGCACCACCCGGCGCGGGCGATGCACGACACTTTCTATTGCGAGCCGCGCGGGGACGAGCCGGCGCGGGTGCTGCGGACCCACACCTCGCCGGTGCAGATCCGCGCGATGGAGGCGCAAGGTGCGCCGCTGCGGGTGATCGCGCCGGGGCGAGTCTATCGCTCGGACAGCGACGCGACCCACACCCCGATGTTTCACCAGATCGAGGGGCTGGTGATCGACCGCAACATTCACATGGGGCACCTCAAGTGGACGCTCGAGACTTTCCTCAAGGCCTTTTTCGAGCGCGACGACATCGTCCTCAGGATGCGACCGAGCTATTTCCCCTTCACCGAGCCGTCGGCCGAGGTCGATGTCGGCTACAGCCATGAAAAGGGCCGCCGCGTGGTCGGCGGGTCGGAGGGCTGGATGGAGGTGCTCGGCAGCGGGATGGTCCATCCGCGGGTAATCGCGGCCGCCGGGCTCGACCCGAACGAGTGGCAGGGCTTCGCCTTCGGGACCGGGGTCGATCGGCTGGCGATGCTCAAATATGGGATGGACGACCTGCGCGCCTTCTTCGACGGCGATATCCGCTGGCTCAAGCATTACGGGTTCAGCGCGCTGGCCGTGCCCACCCTCGCTCAGGGAGTGGGGGCATGAAGTTCACCCTGTCGTGGCTGAAGGACCACCTCGACACCGACGCCTCGGTCGAGACGATCGCCGAGACGCTGACCCGCATCGGGCTCGAGGTCGAAGAGGTCACCAATCCGGCCGAGAAGCTGGCGCCGTTCCGCGTGGCGCAAGTGCTGACCGCCGAGCGCCATCCGCAGGCGGACAAGCTGCAGGTGCTGAGCGTCGATGCCGGCGAGGGACCGATGCAGGTCGTCTGCGGCGCGCCCAATGCGCGGGCGGGGATGAAGGGCGTGTTCGGGCCGCCGGGCGCCTATGTCCCGGGCAGCGACATGACCTTAAAGGTCGCCGCGATCCGCGGGGTCGAGAGCCGGGGCATGATGTGCTCGGTGCGCGAATTGCAGCTTGGCGAGGAGCATGACGGGATCATCGAGCTGCCGGCCGATGCGCCGGTCGGGGCGGCGTTCGCGGCTTATGCCGGGTTGGACGACCCCTTGTTCGATGTCGCGCTGACCCCGAACCGGCCCGACTGCCTCGGCGTGCGCGGGATCGCGCGCGACCTGGCGGCGGCGGGATTGGGGATGCTCAAGGACAAGCCGGTGGCGGCCGTGGCCGCAAACGGCGCCAATCCGGTGCCGATCCGGGTCGAGGACGGCAGCGGCTGTTCGGCTTTTGCCGGGCGGCACATCCGCGGGGTGCGCAATGGCAAGAGCCCCGAGTGGCTGCGGCGGCAGCTGACCGCGGTCGGCTTGCGCCCGATCTCGGCGCTGGTCGATGTCACCAACTTCTTCTCGATCGACCGCGCCCGCCCACTGCACGTCTATGACGCGGCCAAGCTGCAGGGCGGGATCGTCGCCCGCCGCGGGCGCGACGGCGAGCGGTTCGTGGCGCTCAACGACAAGGAATATGCGGTCACCGGCAAGGATTGCGTGATCGCCGACGACCACGCCGTGCTCGGGCTAGGTGGCGTCATGGGCGGCGAGAGCACCGGCGTATCGGGCGGCACGACCGATGTGCTGCTCGAATGCGCGTGGTTCGATCCGGTCTCGATCGCCCAGAGCGGGCGGCGGCATCAGCTCAACTCGGACGCCCGCGCAAGATTCGAACGCGGAGTTGACCCGACCAACTTGCCCGAGATGATCGAGGCGGCGACCGCGCTGATTGTCGAGCTGTGCGGCGGCGAGGCGTCAGACGTGACGTTTGCTGAGGCCGCCGACTGGCCGCAGGTGATCGCCCCGCGCACGGTGCCGTTCCGGCCCGAGCGGACCGCACAGCTTTGCGGGGTCGAGGTGCCCGTCGCCGAGCAGCACGACATTCTCGAACGGCTCGGCTTCACGGTCACCGGCGAGGGCGTCGTCCCGCCCGGCTGGCGGCCCGACATCGACGGCGAGGCCGACCTCGTCGAAGAAGTCGTCCGCATCCACGGCTTCGACCGCATCCCCGCGACCGCGCTGCCGCGCCGCGAGGGCGTCGCGCTGCCGACCGCGACCCCGGCGCAGCGGCTCGAGCGGCGGGTGCGCCGCGCTGCCGCCGCGCGCGGGCTCGACGAGGCGGTGACCTGGAGTTTCATCGGCGAGGCCGAAGCCGCGCCCTTCGCCGACGGGGTCGACCCGTGGGTGGTCGCCAATCCGATCAGCGAGGATTTGAAGGTGATGCGGCCCTCGCTGCTGCCGGGGCTGCTCGCCGCCGCGCGCCGCAACCTCGACCGCGGCGCGAGCAGCGTTCGGCTGTGCGAGCTCGGCCGGCGCTATCGCGACGACGGCGAGCAGCCGACGCTCGGGCTGGTGCTGGCAGGTGAGGCTTCCACGCGCGACTGGCAGCGCGGCAAGGCGGTGCCGTTCGGGCCCTATGACGCCAAGGCCGAGGTGGTCGCCTTGCTCGAGGCCGCCGGGGCGCCGGTCGCCAATCTGATGGTCTTCCCCGACGCCGGGCCGACCTTCCACCCGGGTCGCTCGGCGACGCTGCGGCTGGGGCCGAAGACGGTGCTGGCGGCATTCGGCGAGGTGCATCCGGGGATCGCGCGGCAGTTCGACGTGCCGGCGACGACGCAGGCGGCCGAGCTCTACCTCCAGGCGATCCCGGCGCCGCGCAGCAGCAGCCGGGCGCGGGCCGCTTACACCCCGCCCGCGCTCCAGCCGGTCACCCGCGACTTCGCCTTCCTGGTTCCCGCCGACCTCACCGCCGACGCGCTGGTGCGGGCGATCCGCGGGGCGGAGAAGGTGCTGATCACCGGCGTCCGGGTGTTCGACCGCTACCAGCCTGCCGAGGGCGAGCTGAGCCTGGCAGTCGAGGTGGTGCTCCAGCCGACCGAGAAGACGCTGACCGAAGAGGAGATCGCCGGCGTGGGCGCGCGGATCGTCGCGGCGGCGGAGAAGCTCGGCGCGCGGTTACGCGGCTGATTCGAAGGCGTTCAGGGCAGCGTGGACGCGCTGCTCGATCTCGTCGCGCTTGAGGCCGGCGGGGATCGTCTCGCCGACGCGCAGGTGGATGGTGCCGGGGCGCTTGAGCAGCCCCTTGGACCAGAGACGCCCGCTGTCGAGCGCGATCGGGACCACCGGCATTCCGAGCACGCGGTAGAGGCCGGCGAAACCCGAGCGGAGCGGCGGGGTGGTGCCGGGGGCGACACGCGTGCCTTCGGGAAAGATCACCACCGGGCGGCCGTCGGCCTTGGCCTGTTTGCCCAGCGCCATCATCTCGCGCAGC
This sequence comes from Sphingomonas ginsengisoli An et al. 2013, assembly GCF_009363895.1. Taxonomy (NCBI): domain Bacteria; kingdom Pseudomonadati; phylum Pseudomonadota; class Alphaproteobacteria; order Sphingomonadales; family Sphingomonadaceae; genus Sphingomonas; species Sphingomonas ginsengisoli (ex An et al. 2013). Next base: position 2,183,222 of record NZ_CP045434.1, read on the forward strand.
GCGCTGGCGCCGGCCTCGCGGTCGACGCCGATGACGCCGAATGCCTTCATCACCCAGCCGAGCAGCGGCGTGTCGACATATTGGCGCTTCATCACCACCACCGGCGTGTCGGCGAGGCGCAGCGCCTCGATCGTCTCGACCATCGCCTGATGCTTGATCGCGATCAGGAGCGGGCCGGGCGGGACATTGCCCTCGATCTCCCAGCGGATGCCGAGGAGGTCGTGGACGAGGTTGTGGTGGAAATCGGCCCAGCCGCGCACCACGCGCCGGAGCGCGCGCTGGCTGAACGGCGCGACGAGGAGGCTGGCGATGCAGTAGAAGACCGTCGCCGGGTAGAAGATCAGGAAATAGAGGACGGAGCGGAGGTGCTGCATCGCGGGCCTTACATGTCGAGCCACACCGCGCCGCGGCGGAGGACATATTTGTTATATTCGCCGAACAGCGTGAGGAAGCGCGGGCGGGTCGGGACGGCGTCGGTGAGGAGGGTGTAGCCCGATCCGAGGTGGTGGCGGAATTCGTAAGCCGCGCGGCGCATGTGCCAGTCGCTGGTGACCAGCCGAACCGAGGTGAAATGGTGCTGCTTGAGCCAGCGCCCGGCCTCTTCGGCGTTGGAGCGGGTGTCGACGCTCTCCGAGCCCAAGTCGACGCAGCAGCGCAGCACGGGGCCGCTGTCCTTGCCGAGGCGCTTGACGAGGTCGGCGCGCGAGACGCTGGGGTCGGCGCCGGCGATCAGCATCCGCTGTGCCTGATGGTCGCGCATCACCGCGATCCCGCGCTCGATCCGGTTGGGGCCGCCGGTCAGCACCACCACCGCCTGGGTCACCTGCGGTCCCGCCGGCTGGCCGAGCGTGACGCTGAACAGAGCGAAGCCGAGCGCGTAGAGGAGCAGGAACAAAGCGGCGAGGCGGAGGATCATAGGGTCGCCCGCAATGCCCGATGGATCGTCGCCCGCGCAACCAGCCGCGCGAGGAGAGCGCCGGCGAGCGGGAGCAATCCGAGGACAACGATGTCGAGCGGGCGCAGCGCGGGGCCGTTGGCGGCGAGCGTGAAGAAGGCGCCGCTTGTGACCAGCGTCAGGAAGATGAGGGTCAGCCCGAGGATCGTCCCCGAGATGCCGCCGATCAGCGCCTCGCGTGTCATCCGCCGCTGGAACAAAGCGGCGAGCTGGCGGTCGGTGGCGCCGATGCCGTGGAGCACCTCGATCGTTCCGCGGTGCGCATCATAGGCGCTGCGGGTGGCGAGCATCACCGCCGCCGCGCTGGCCGCCGCCATCAGCAGCACCAATGCGAGCGCGATCCCGCCGAGAAAGCGCAGGCTCGAGAGCAGGGGGCCGAGCTGCTCGGGGTAAGAGGTGAGGCGCGCCGAGGGCGCGGTTTGGGCGAGCGCCTGGCGTAGCGGCGCGGGCGAGGCGCCGGGGGCGAGGGTCAAGTCGATCAGGCCGGGCAGCGGGAGGTCGGCGCTGGCGGCGAGGTCGGGACCGAGCCACTGGCCGACGAGGGAGCGGACCTCGGCTTCGGGGAGGGCAGTGGCGGCCTCGACCCCCTTCGCAGTGCGCAGCTTGGCGGCGAGCGGTTCGGCGGTGCGCGCGCCGCCGGGGAGCTGGATCGACCAGCGCTGCTCGGCCCCGGACGCGACCAGCCGCGCGGCGTTGGCGAGCGCCAGCCCGGCGGCACCGACCAGCACGGTGACGAACATCAGCACCCCGATCAGCCACGGCGCCAGCCGCGGCCCGCGGTCGGGCAGCAACTGCTGGTCGCCGGGCAAGGTGGCGGAACTCGCGGTCATTCGGCCCCCGGCCGCCGCGGCGGATGCTTGAGCGCGCCGGTCGGGTCGACCAGCCGTCCGCCCTCGAGCCGCATCAGCTGCGCGCCCTTGGTGGCGGCGATCAGCGAGAGGTCGTGAGTGGCGACGAGGACGGTGGTGCCGAGCCGGTTGAGGCTCTCGAACAGGTGGAGCAACCGCTGCGCCATCTCGGCATCGACATTGCCGGTCGGCTCGTCGGCGACGAGCAGTTCGGGGTGGGCGACCACCGCGCGGGCGATGGCGACGCGCTGCTGCTCGCCGCCCGACAGCGTCGGCGGGGGCGCGGCGGCGCGGTCGGCGAGCCCGACCCAGTCGAGCAGTTCGCGCACGCTGGTATTTATCTCGGCCTCGGCGCGGCCGGCGATGCGCAGGGGAAGCGCGACATTGTCGAAGGCGGAGAGGTGGCGGACCAGGCGGAAGTCCTGGAAGACCACGCCGATGCGGCGGCGAAAGGCGGGCATCGCTTCGCGCGGGGCATCGCTCAATTCCTCGCCGAACAGCCGGATACGGCCGCGGGTCGGCGCCTGGGCGAGGTAGAGCAATTTCATCAGCGAGGTCTTGCCCGCGCCCGACGGGCCGGTGAGGTAGGTGAAGCCGCCGGCGGGCAGCCGGAAATCGAGATCCTTGAGCACTTCGGCGCCGGTGCCGTAGCGCAGGCCGACGCTGTCGAACTCGACGATGGCGCCCAGGCCGCTCACTTCACTCGTCCCCTCTCCACGCTGCCCGATTCTCTCGCATGGCGCCGCCGCCTTGCCAATGCCGCCGCCATGCGGTTACCCGTGAGAGAACAATAGCGGCAAAGGGCCCGAAGCGATGATCCTCACCTGTCCGGCTTGCGGGACACGCTATACGGTGAAGGACGGCGCCATCCCGCCGGGCGGCCGCCAGGTCCGCTGCGCCAATTGCAAGCATAGCTGGCACCAGGACCCCGAAGAGGGTTCGGCCGCAACCGATCAAGCGGCGGTGGCGCCGCCGGTGGCGCCGGTCGATGCGGCGGATAATCCCGCGCCGGTCAGCGACGTCGCTGCGGGCGCTGAAAATTATGGCCAGCGGGCGGCGGCTGCGCCGGAGCCAACGGCCGAGCCCGAATCCGAGCATGATTATGCCGAAGTCAGCGAGGTGCCCGAGGAGGCGCCTGCTGACCACGGCTGGGAACATGCCCCTTCGGTCGAGGCCGAGCCGCAGACGATCACCTCGGCCGGGGAAGTGCCGGGCGCCAGAACCGAAGCGTTTGAAAGCGCGCCGGCGGTGGAAAGCGAAAGCGAAGCCGCCGAGCGCGAGGCTGACCAGCGTTATGCGATGGCGCAGGACCCGGGGCTGTCGACGCCGGCGCCGCCGCTCGACGAAGCGGCCGGCTGGACCGCGCCAGCCGCGGCCGCGCCCGTCGACGTCGATTTTGCGGCCTATGACAGCGGCAGCGAGGAATTCAGCGGCGGGCGCGGCAAGCTGATGATCGGGCTGCTGGTCGTGCTGGCGATCATCGTCGCCGCGGTGGCGGCCTTCTGGTTCCTCGCCCCGACCTCGTTCAAGGAGCGGATCGGACTGGCGCAGGCGACCGACACGCCGCTGTTGATCCAGGTCGACCAGCGCAACCGGCGGACGCTGGCGAGCGGCAACCAGCTGCTCGAGGTGAGTGGCAAGGTGATCAACCCGACCGACCAGACCCGCCAGGTGCCGCCGCTGCAGGCGCAGCTGCGCAGCCTCGACCAGCAAGTGGTCTATCGCTGGACCATCCCGCCCCCCGCCCCGTCGCTCCAGCCGGGCGGCAGCGCGAGCTTCAACAGCGCCGAGCTCAATATCCCGCCGGCGGCGGCGTGCCTCGACGTGTCGTTCGACCGCAATCGCGCGCCGGAGAAGAAGTGCGTGCCGGAAGGCGCGACCCGCGCCGGTTAGGGCGTTGCGCGGGGGCGGTTGCGCAGGTTCGGCACCGCTGCTAGGGCCGCGCCGCCAAGAACATGCGGTCGTGGCGGAATTGGTAGACGCGCAGCCTTGAGGTGGCTGTGCCCGAAAGGGCGTGGAAGTTCGAGTCTTCTCGACCGCACCAGCAACTCGGTAAGGCCGCCCACGGGCGGCCTTAGCTTTGTCCGGGGGACAAAGCGGCCGAGTTGCTCGCCGAAGAGCGGGCAATCTGCCGGGGACAGGTCAGCCGGTTTGCTCCGCCGCAGAGCGGGCAACTCGGCACCGCGCCCACCCTTCTCCTTCCCGCCGCCGCACCCCACATATGCGGCCGAAGGAGATCCCCCCGATGACCGACATGCCCAAGACCGAGCAGGAGTGGCGCGAGAAGCTCGGCCCCGACCGCTATCGAATCCTGCGTGAGGCCGGCACCGAGGCGCCGTGGACCGGCGACCTGCTCAAGAACAAGGAGCAGGGGCAATATGTCTGCGGCGGCTGCGGCGAGCCGTTGTTCGCCAGCGACACCAAATATGACAGCGGCTCGGGCTGGCCGAGCTTTACCGCCCCCGCCGCGCCGGACGCGGTCAAGGAAATCCACGACCACAGCCACGGCATGACCCGCACCGAGGTGCGCTGCGCCAAGTGCGAGGGCCATCTCGGCCACGTCTTCCCCGACGGGCCGGGACCCGAGGGCCTGCGCTACTGCATCAACTCGGCGAGCCTCGACTTCGCCGGCAAGAAGGATAAGCCCGCCGAGTGACGCTTGCCGACCGGGTGGGCAGCCCCTAAGCCTTGCGCCCACCCATGGCTGCGCCCCCTCGCCGACCCGCCCCGAGCAACGCGCGCCGCGAGCCGCCACCCCGACGCCGTGGCGGCTGGTTCGGGCGGCTGGTGAAGTGGGGGCTGGCGGCGGTGCTGGCCGGGCTGATCGCGCTGGCGATCGCGGTCGGCGTGGCGATGAGCGAATTGCCGTCCTACGCCGAGCTCGCCCAGCGCAAGGACCTCGGGCAGATGATCCGGGTCCATTCAGCCGACGGCAAGGTGCTGGTCTCGATCGGCCCGACCTTCGGCCAGTGGATCCCCTACGAACAGATTCCGGCGCCGATGCGCGCGGCGATGATCGCGGTCGAGGACAAGCGCTTCCGCAGCCATCCGGGCGTCGACCCGATCGGCATCGCCCGCTCGATCAAGGTGCGGCTGCAGACCGGCCATTTCAGCCAGGGCGGGTCGACCATCACCCAGCAGCTGGCGCGCAACATCTTCCTCACCAACAGCCGCAACTTCGGGCGCAAGATTCGCGAGCAGATTCTGGCCCTTGCGCTCGAGCGCAAGTTCACCAAGGACCAGATCCTCGAGCTCTATCTCAACCGGGTCTATTTCGGCGGCGGCGCCTATGGGATCGACGCCGCCAGCCGGACCTTTTTCGGCCATCCGGCGACCCAGTTGAGCCTGGGCGAGGCGACGATCATCGCGGGGCTGGTCAAGGCGCCCTCCAATTATTCGCCGACCGCCGACGTCGAGGCCGCACGCGGCCGCGCCGGGGTGGTGCTCGAGACGATGGTGGAGAACGGCTTCATCAGCCGGGCGACCGCCGAGAGCGTCGACCCCGCGCGGATCGTCGTCCAGCCGACGCAGAAGCAGAACAGCGTCCGCTACTTCACCGACTGGGCGCTGCCCCAGCTCGACACGCTGATCGACGAGACCAGCGATCCGATCGACGTGTGGACCACGCTCGACACACGGATGCAGGCGGCGGGCGACAAGGCGATCGCGGCCAACACCCCGGCCGGGGCGCAGGGCGCGCTGGTCGCGCTCGACCGCGACGGGGCGGTCCGCTCGATGATCGGCGGGCGCGACTATGTGAACAGCATCTACAATCGCGCGACCCAGGCGCAGCGCCAGCCGGGCTCGGCATTCAAGCTGTTCGTCTATCTCGCCGCCCTGGAATCGGGGATGAAGCCGACCACCACTTTGGTCGACGAGCCGATCACCATCGAGGGCTGGACCCCGCGCAACTCGACTCGCAGCTTCCTTGGCACGGTCACGCTGCGCGAGGCGTTCGCCCGCTCGATCAACACGATCAGCGCCAAGATCGGCGCGCAACTAGGCTTCTCGACCATCGCCGACATGGCGCACCGGTTCGGCATTTCGGGCCAGATCTCGACCTATCCGTCGATGGTGCTGGGCTCGTCCGAAGTGCGGCTGATCGACCTGACGCGCGCCTACGCCGCGGTCGAGAACAAGGGCGTGGGCATCAGCCCCTATGCGATCACCCGGGTGGTCACCGCCGACGGACGGCTTCTCTATCGCCACGAGAATGCCGAGGACCGGGTGCTGGTGGCGCCGTGGGTCGCGGCCGAGATGACCGACCTCCTCCAGACCGCGGTGCTGTCGGGGACCGGCCGCGCGGCGCAGATCGGGCGCCCGGTAGCGGGCAAGACCGGGACCACCACCTCGAACAAGGACGGCTGGTTCCTCGGCTTCTCCTCGGGCCTGACCACCGGCGTGTGGATGGGTCGCGACGATGCCAAGACGATCCCCGGGCTGCAGGGCGGGACCGCGCCGGCGCGCGCCTTCCACGATTTCATGGTGGTCGCGGTCGCCAATCGCCCGGTCGAGCAGTTCGAGACCGAAGTGCCGATGCCCGACTGGCAATTGTCGCCCGAGGAGGATCTGAACGCGACCTTCAGCGGTGACCAGCCGCTGGTCGACGCCGACGGCAACCCGCTGCCGAGCCAGCAGGCCGACCCGATGGGCGGCGGACAGAACAATCCCCCGCCGCCGAGCCAGCAGCAGCAACAGCAGCAGGGCTCGCCCGACCAGACCGAGCTCGACCGCATTTTCGGGGGGACACCGCCGCCCCGCGAGGGCGCGCCCCCGCCGACCGACCGCGCGCCGCCGCCGTCAGCCCCGACCGACCAGCCGCAGCGCCGGCCCGACCTCGCGCAATAAGGCGCGCGCCGGGGCGACCGGCCCGCCGAACAGCCGCTCCTCGGCGCGGCGGAAGCTAAGCGAATGGTCCATGTGCAGCCGGTGCGCGACCTCATGCGCGACGACGAAGCGGCGGCATTCGGGCGGGGCGAGGATCAGTCGCCAGCTGTAGCGAATCGCGCCGGACGCGGTGCAGCTCCCCCAGCGGGTGGCGGCGTCGCCGACCGCGACCGAGCTGACCCCGACCCCCGCCGCCGCCGCCGCCGCGCTGGTCTCGGCGCTGAGCGTGTCGCGGGCGCGGGCGTGGAGCCAGCGCAGTACGGCCCGGGCGAGCGCCTCGGGCGGGCCGCCGACGTGGAGTTCGTCGCCGACCAGGGTGACGCTCCGCCGCCCGCCGACCGCGCGGATGGTGACTGGACGGCCCTCGAGCGGGAAGGTCGCGCCGTCGGCGAAGGGCGCGTCGCCCGGCGCGGCGGCGAGCTGGCGCTCGACCCAGGCGCGCTGTTCCCCCGCCCAGCGCAACGCGGCCTTGGCCGAGCCGCGCCGCGGCATGGTCAGTTTGAGCTGGCGCCGTTCGTGATCGACCCGGAGCCGCAGGCGGCGCGCGGCATGGTGGCGCACCAGCGCGATCGGGAGCGGCAGGTCGGGATGGTCAAAGATCGCGGTCGACAAGGTGATACTCGAGCTCGCCCGCGTCCGTTTCGCTGATCGTCCAGCCGCGGGTCGACATGCCGGCTTCGTGGACGGTCTCGCGCCTGCCGCTTTCAAGATAATGCCAGTCGGGGAGCGGCAGATTGTCGGCGCGCAGGCGGTAGGCGCAGGTCGAGGGCAGCCATTCGAGGCTGTCGAGCTTGGCGGGCGACAGTTGCACGCAGTCGATGACGTGGCGCGCGCGATTGGGATAGTCGCTGCACTGCCCGCTGCGCCGGTCGAGCAGCTTGCAGGCGACGTTGGTGGGGTAAAGTTGGCCGGTGTCCTCGTCCTCGAGCTTGTGGAGGCAGCAGCGGCCGCAGCCGTCGCACAGCGCCTCCCACTGGCCCCGGTCGAGGGTCGCCAGCGGCCGGTTCCACCAGGGGTCTTGAGGAGGCTTGTTCATTTCCCGGCCTGCTGTGGTCTGCTAGAGCGGCGCTTTCAAGGCGACGATCGAGCGGGTGGGCGAAATGGGCAGGGTTTTGAGGCGGTTGATGGCGGCGGCGGGACTGGCGCTGCTGGTCCCGACGGTGGTGCAGGCGCAGGCGGCCAAGACCGCCTACGGTTCGGACGGCTATGCCTTCGTCGAGGCGGTCAAGTCGCGCGATGGCACCAAGGTCTTGAATTACCTCGAGGCCAATGGCGCGGCGATGATCAACTTTCGCAACGACAAGGGCGAAAGTGCGCTGCACGTGGTGACCGCGCGCCGCGACACCGACTTCCTCACCTACTTCCTCGCCAAGGGCGGCGACCCGAACCTGCCCAATGGCTCGGGCGACACACCGCTGCACCTGGCGGCGCGCAACGGGTGGGACGACGGGGTGCAATTGCTACTCGCCTATCGGGCGCAGGTCGACCGGCCCAACAAGCTGGGCGAGACCCCGCTGATCGCCGCGGTCCAGGCGCGCCAGTTGGCGGTGATCAAGCGGCTGCTCGAGAATGGCGCCAACCCCGACAAGCGCGACAGCGCGAGCGGCCGCAGCGCGCGCGACTATGCCAAATTGGATGCCCGCTCGGCGACGATCCTGCAGTTGATGGACAGCATCAAGGCGCGCCCGGCGCGGGCGGTCGCCGGCCCCAAACTCTAAGCGCCCCAAGCTCTAGCGGTCGAAGCCGAGGCTGGGGTCGAGCTGCGCGCTCAGGCGGCGCGCGGCGCGGCGGGCGAAGCGCAGCGTCTCGGCCTTACGCCTAGCGGGCGCCAGCGGACGGTGCGCGGCGTCGCGGCAGATAGCGGCGTCATAGCGGTCGGCGACGATCAGCCCCGCCTCGCCGGGGAGGAAGCGCTCTTCCTCGCACAGCGCCGAGAGGTGCGGCGGAACCGCCCAGAAGAAGCGGTCGCAATAATCGAGATAGTCGTGCCATTTGGCGTCGGTGGTGAGGTCGGCCTTGCTGACCTTGATCTCGACGATGGTGAGCTGCCCCTTGGGGTCGATCCCCATCAGGTCGGCGCGGCGGCCATTGGGCAGCGGCACTTCGCAGATGACGAACAGGTCCTGCCGGCAGAACAGGCGGGTGACCCCGCGCGCGACTTCGGCCGCGACCGGAGGCAGATCGTCGAAACAGGGTGGCGGGCTGAGGGACTCGGGGGCGCTACTCACTGGCCCGCATTAGAACAAAGCGGGACCGTAGTGCCAGCGTTTAGCGAAAGAAGACGTGGTTGCCGATCGAGGCGACCTGGGTCGAGTTCCAGCCCGGATGGACGCGCTTGGCGTGGAAGAACATCGCCGAACGGGCGACGTCGTCGTGGAGCTTGCCGTCGACGATGCGGGCGATGGCGACCGCGGTCTGCCACTGGCGGCTCGACTTGCTGACGGTCGGCCAGCGGCCGCCGCTGATGAAGCTGAACTGGCCGTGCTGCTTGAGCACGCCGCAATAGCTGGCGGGGAAGCGGCCGCGGCTGTGGGTGCGGTTGGCGATCACCTGACCGACCGCGAGCTGGCCGGCGAGCGGCTCGCTCTTGCTTTCGAAATAGACGCCGGCGGCGAGGCACTCGAGCTCGCGGCTGCCGGCGTCGCTGGCGCGCAGGTCGGCGACCTTGTCGGCGAGGCTCTCGCTGCGGTCGACGACCGGCTGGGCGGGCGCCTCGGGAGCGGCGGTGACCGGCGCAGCGATCAGCGGCTCACCGGGCTGAAGCAGGGGATCGGGGGTGTTGGTCGAAGCGACGGCAACGGTCGGCGTGACGGTGGCGGCGGTCGAAGCGGCGGCGGGCACAACCTGGGCGGGAGCAACCGTACCGCTGGCGAGAACAGCGCCAGCAATCATCACGGCGAAACGATGCAACATTCGAGACCAAACCTGATGCGGTTGATCGGCGTGGGTCGCACAACATCGAGCTGAAAAGCGCTCGCGCAACTTGGCCAATCCCCCGTCTCGCGTGCCCCCCAATCGCGGCCTGAAATGGCTGCGCGAAGAAGTGCCCCGCTGAACGAGTTCCTCCGTTCACCGCATCGGCGGCACGGTCAACTCGTCGAAGTCGTTTCAGCGATGAATCGTTCGCTCGACGGGATATCCAGTTCGATCACCCAACAATCGGGGTCGCGGGAGCGAGCGCGCGCTACATCTTGTGCCGCCCCTGCCGAATCGCCCGGGCCGGCGCCGATCGCGGTCCAGCGGTAGGTCCAGTCGGCCTGCAGCCGCCGCTCGAGCAGGGCGCGATGGTCGCCGCGCTCGGTCACCACGAGGAGGATGGTGCCGCGGGTCGGATCGCCCTTGTGGAGGACGGTGCCGAACCCGCCGAGCGCCTCGGCGCGGCGGATGAGCGCGGTCGCTTCGACCCCGGGAGCGAGCCGGTCGTCCACGGGTCAGGCGCGGTAGCCGGGGAGGCCGGCGAGCGCGATGTGCGAGCGCATGAAAGTGCCGGTGCCCCGCGCGCATTCCTCGCCGCTCGCGTCGACGATCCGCGCCTCGGCGACGAACACCCGCCGCCGCCCGCTGATCCAGCGGCCGTGGGCTTCGGCCGGGCCGGCGGTCATCGGCTTGGTGAAGTGGAGGTTGAAGGCGGTGGTGAGGAGGAAGCGGTCGCTGACGAGGCTGTTGGCGGCGTAGAAGGCCGCGTCGTCGAGCATCTTGAAGTAGAGCGTGCCATGGGCCGCGCCGGCGGCGTGATAGGCGTCCTCGCGGACGGTGAAACGGATCGTCGCCTCGCCCTGGCGGGGGAGCGCCAGCTGCGATTCGAACAGGCAGTTGATCGGCGCGCTGTCGTACAGCGTTTCGAGCGCGCGCAGGTGCGCGGCGGCGCCCGTGTCAGGCGGCGTCGCGTTCATCGACCCCCATCAGCACCGCCGCCAGCGCATCGCGCGAGCGGGCGCCGCGTAACTGTTCGAGCGTCGCGGCGTGGCGCAGCGTCCGGCTGACCGCCGCGAGGGCTTTCAAATGTTCGGCGCCCGCATCGGGCGGCGACAGCAGGAAGAAGATGAGATCGACCGGCTGGCTGTCGATCGCCTTATAGTCGATCGGCTCGGGCAGCCGCGCGACCATGCACCAGACCCGCGCCAGCCCCTCGATCTTGCCGTGGGGGATGGCGACGCCGTTGCCGAAGCCGGTCGAGCCCAGTTTCTCGCGTTCGTTGAGCGCGCTCGTCACCACCGCCGGGTCGAGCCCCAGCCGCTGCGCGGCGAACTGGCCGAGCAGCTGGAACAGCCCGCGCTTGTTGGTCGCGGGCAGGGCGGACTTGATCGATTCGAAATCGACGAACTCGGCTAGACGCATCGCTTGGCACTCGGGTGTGGCGCCGTCCGGAATGGGCGGGCGCCGGGCGCAATTCCTGAAAAAGGTGGTGGGTTCAGCCGCGCGGCTCGACCCAGCCGATGGTCCCGTCCTCGCGGCGGTAGACCATGTTGAACGCACCCGTTCCGGAGTTGCGGAACATCAACGCACGAGTGTTGCGAAGGTCCATCAGCATCACCGCGTCGCCGACGCTGGCGTCGGGAATATCGACGCTGGTCTCGGCGATGATCGGCGGATGCTCCTGCGCGGGCGCGTCCTCCGGCGGCGGCGCGAAGATGGTGTAGCCGGCATTCTGTGCCACTTCGGTACCGTCGCCCTCGTCGGCGCCATTGCCTTTGCGCGCGCGCAGGCGGGCGACGTAGCGGCTGAGCTGGCGCTCGATCTTGCCGGCGGCGCCGTCGAAGGCGGTGTGGGCGTCCTGCGCCTTGCCGAACGCTTTCAGCACCACGCCGTGGGTGACGGGCGCGACGATGTCGCAAGTGAAGCCGCGGTCGTGCGGGCCGCGGCCGAAGGTGACGTTGGCGCCGATCGCGCGCGAGAAATAGCGGTCCGCGACCGCCGAAATGCGCTCGGTGACATGCGCCCGCAGCGCGTCCCCCGTCTCGACCTGATGGCCCGACACCCGTACGTCCACGTTCGCGGACTCCCTCTTTGTTGCGGCGGCGGTGCCCTGCAACAGCAGGGCTGGGGCCGTCAATGAGCGGGGCTGTTTTCCGCCGCTTGCAGCAGGTGCCACAGCGGGTCCTTCAACCCCGCGACGAACTGGGCATGACGCGCCAATTCTTCAACCGACGCCGCATGGGGGCGGGCCGGACGGACGGCACGCTGCGCCGGAGCGATCGTCGCGCCGGCGCCGGTGTCGGCGATCACCTCGCTGACGAGCGAGAGGCCGATCTGGCGGCCGCCGGTCAATTCGACATAGACTTGGGCAAGGAGCTGTGCGTCGAGCAGCGCGCCGTGAAGAACGCGCGCCGAGCGGTCGACCCCGAAGCGGGTGCAGAGCGCGTCGAGGCTGTGCTTGGCGCCGGGGTGTTTCGAGCGCGCCATCATCAGCGTGCAGATCATCCGGCTCATGCACACCGGATCGCGGCCGCACAGCGCCAGCTCGGCATTTAGGAAGCCGAAGTCGAACGAGGCGTTGTGCGCGATCAGCGGCGCGTCGCCGATGAAGGCGAGCAGTTCGTCGCAGCGCTCGGCGAAGCGCGGCTTGTCGGAAAGGAAAATCGCCGACAGTCCGTGCACCGCCTCGGCCTCCGACGGCATCGCGCGGTCGGGATTGAAATAGGCGTGGAAGCTTCGCCCGGTCTCGCAGCGGTTGATCATCTCGACGCAGCCGATCTCGACCATCCGGTCGCCGGTGGCCGGGTTTACGCCGGTGGTTTCGGTGTCGAAGATGATCTCGCGCATGGTCGCCCTAAACTATGCGCCTTTGCCCGATTCCAGTCCAGCGAGGATCGCGGCGACCTGGGCCTCGGTGTGGGCGAGCGAGCCGCCGGTGTCGATCACCACGTCGGCCCGCGCGCGCTTTTCGGAATCGGGGGTCTGGCGAGCGAGGATGGCGGCGAGCTTGGCGTCGGTCATCCCCGGGCGGGCGAGCACGCGGGCGCGTTGGATCTCGAGCGGGGCGGAGACCACCACGACCTTGTCGAACGCGGTTTGGCCGCCGGTCTCGAACAGCAGGGGGATGTCGAACAGAAGCACCGGCGCGTCGGCGTGGGCGGCGATGAAACGCTCGCGCTCGGCTTGGACGGCGGGGTGGACCAGCGCCTCGAGCGCGGCGAGCTCGGCGGGCTGGCCGAGTACCGCCGCCGCCAGCGCCTCGCGCACGACCGCGCCGCCGTGGGTTGTGCCGGGGAAGCGCTGCTCGATCGCGGGCACCAGCGCGCCGCCGGGGCCCTGCAGCCGGCGGACGACGGCGTCGGCGTCGAAGACGGGGACGCCCGCCGCGGCGAACATCGCGGCGACGGTCGACTTGCCCATCCCGATCGAGCCGGTCAGCGCAAGACGGATCATGCGCGGAGCCGACGGTAGAGCTCGGCGTCGTCCTCCGCCGAGCGGGGCGGCGGGGCGCCGAAGAAGAGTGGAAAGGCGGCGGCGGCCTGCTCGACCAGCATCGTTAGGCCGCCGGTCGCGGCGAGCCCGCGGGCTTGCGCGGCGGTGACCAGCGCGGTGGGGTCTGGCGACGTGACCAGGTCAAACACCCACCCGCCCGGTGGCAGCCCGCCAAGGTCGAGGGTGAAGGGCGGCGCGCCGGTCATCCCGAGCGGGGTAGCGTTGATGAGGCCGTCGGTGGCGATCGGCGCATCGAACGGCTGCGGGCGCTGCTTGAGCCCGAAGCTGTTGGCGAGGTGGAACGCCTGCTCGGCATCGCGGGCGTGGATGGCGACGTTGGTGAAGCCGAGCGATTTCAGTGCGACCAGCACCGCGCGCGCCGCGCCGCCGGTGCCAAGCAGGGTCACCGAGTGGGTCGGACGCTGCTCGGCGAGGCGCTTCAGTACCAGCACGATTGCCCCGACGTCGGTGTTGGCGGCGGTGAGGCCGGTGGGATCGGGCATCAGCGTATTGCAGGCGCCGACCTGGACTGCCTCGTCGCGCGATTCGGTGGCGAGGAGCAAGGCGTCGAGTTTGAGCGGCATGGTGACGTTGCACCCGCGCCAGTGCGGGTCGGCGCGGCGCTCGGCTATAAAAGAAGGCAGCTCAGCGCGGGTGACCTGGGCGCGGCGATAGTCGGCGGCGATGCCGAGCTTTTCGAGCCAATAGCCGTGGATCAGCGGCGACTTGCTCTGCGCGATGGGGTCGCCGATCACTTCGGCAAAGCTTGTCCCGAGCGCAGCCGAGAGGGGTCGATCTGACGTCATGCCGTCAGCGCGCCCCGTCGCCGCAGCTCGCGGAGCAAGGGGAGCAGCGGCAGGCCCTTTATGGTGAAGTGATCGCCGTCGACGGTGTCGAACAATTGCAGGCCCGGGCCTTCGAGGCGGAAGACACCGACGCAATAGCTGACCTCGGGCCAGTCGCTGTCGAGATACTGCTCGATGAACTCCTCGCTGAGCGGGCGGACCTGCAGCCGTGCGCTGTCGGCGTGCGACCACACGACCTCGCTGCCCCTGGCGAGCGCGACCGCGCTGGTGAGGATCATCGTCTTGCCGGAGAAGAAGCGGAGGTGCTCGGCGGCTTGCCTACGGCCGCCGGGCTTGGAGAAGCGGCGGCCGTCGATCGAGAGGACACTGTCGCTGCCGATCACCAGTGCGACCGGATGCGCGGAGGCGACGCTCAGCGCCTTCAACTCGGCCAATCTGGTGGCGAGCGCGGCGTCGTCGCCGGCGAAACCCTGCTTGACCGCCGCCTCGTCGACACTCGGCGCCGCCACGCCGTATGGCACGCCGGCATTGGCCAGCAACGTGCCGCGGATCGTCGAGGTCGAGGCGAGGATGAGGTCCATATTTGTTCCTGTGGACAAGCCGTGTGCCCGGCCTAGCGCGACGCGGTGCATAGTCCAATCGGACGGTCCGCGCCCAGCTTCGGGGCAATCATGCGCGATTCCATCCACGGGCTTCCGGGACAATCCCCAGCCTGTGAGTCATGGGAGAGTCTCAGTCCGACTCGCCGGACTCGCTTGGGCGCGGTGGGATGGCGGCTGTTGGCAAAATCGGGACGCCCACCTATTCCCCGCGACCAAGCGGCCAACAACTTTCAACAATCATTAGATTCTTAAAGAGAGGAATAAGGGCGTGGCGAGCGGACCGGCGGGGATGACCGACAAGCCCCTGCTCAGCGTGCTGCGCGGTGAGCGGCGCGACCCGCCCCCGGCGTGGATGATGCGCCAGGCCGGGCGCTACCTTCCCGAATATCGCGCGCTCAGGGCCGACAAGGGCGGTTTCCTCGACCTCGTCTACGATCCCGAGGCGGCCGCCGAGATCACGCTTCAGCCGCTCCGCCGCTTCGCGCTCGACGCCGCGATCCTCTTTTCCGACATCCTGATCGTGCCCTTCGCGCTGGGCCAGCAATTGAGCTTCACCGCCGGCGAGGGGCCGCGGCTGGCGCCCCCGCTCGCCGAGGCCGCGCTGGATGGCCTCCAGCCGGTGCTGGAGCGCCTCGACCCGATCTACGCGACCGTGCGCCGGGTGAAGGCCGCCTTGCCGCCCCAGACCACCTTCCTGGGCTTTGCGGGGGCGCCGTGGACGGTCGCCACCTACATGGTCGCCGGCGAGGGCAGCCGCGAGCAGGCGGCGGCGCGGACGTTGGCCTATCAGGATCCGGGCCGGTTCGGGGCAATTATCGAGACAATCGAGGCGCTGACCCTCGATTATCTGATCGGCCAGGCCGACGCCGGGGTCGACGCGGTGCAGATCTTCGACAGCTGGTCGGGCAGTCTCGCGCCGAGCGAGTTCGAGCGCTGGGTGATCGCGCCGACCGCGCGGCTGGTCGAGAAATTGCGTTCGGCGCGGCCCGGACTGGCGATCATCGGCTTCCCCAAGGGCGCCGGCGGCAAGCTGCCGGCCTATGCGCGGGAGACCGGGGTCGACGCGCTCGGGCTCGACGAGACGGTCGATCCGGCCTGGGCGCACCAGGTGCTCCCCGAGGGGCTGCCGGTGCAGGGCAACCTCGATCCGCTGGCGCTGATCGCCGGGGGTGAGCCGCTCGGGACCGCGGTGGCGCGAATCCGGGCGGCGTTGGCCGAGCGACCCCACGTCTTCAACCTCGGTCACGGAATCCAGCAGACGACGCCGATTGCCCATGTCGAGCAGCTGATGCAGCTGCTAGGCAAGGCGCCGGGAGGGGTGCTCTGACGATGACGTTCCTGAATGACTATGTCGGCTGGCTCGGCAACGCCTATCCGTGGGTCAAGGCCGCGCATCTGACCTTCGTCATCTTCTGGATCGCGGGGCTGTTCCTGCTCCCGCGCTTCTACGTCTACCATCATGCGACCCCGCCCGGCTCGGCCGAGGATCGCGCCTGGATCGAGCGCGAGCGCCGCACCCGCGCGATCATCCTCACCCCGGCGATGGTGATCGTCTGGGTGCTCGGGCTGGCGCTGGCCTTTCACCTGGGCGCGTGGGGTGAGGGCTGGTTTTCGGCCAAGCTCGCGCTGGTGGTCGCGCTGACCGGCTATCAGGGGTGGATGGGCGCTTACGGTCGCAAGCTCGCCAACGGCGCGCGCCCGCTGGAGAATCGCACGCTCAGGATCATGAACGAGATTCCGGGCATCGCCACCGCGCTGATCGTGGTGCTGGTGATCGTGAAGCCCTTCTAGTGACCGGGCGGCCACAGCACCCCAGTTGACTAAGGCCCAAGCGCACCATACCTCTGCCAAGGATACGGCCGCACCGGTCCGTATTCCTCCTCCTCAGCCGGTGTGACCGCTGTTCTAGCGGCTCGATCCAAGATCCACCTGGCTGACCATCTCCCCTACACCCAGGCATACACACATGCATTTGAAAGAATTGAAGAAGAAGACTCCCGCTGAATTGGTCGCGATGGCCGAGGAGATGGGAGTCGAGGGCGCCAGCACCCTGCGCAAGCAGGACCTGATGTTCTCCATCCTCAAGGTCCGCGCCGAAAGCGGCGCCGAGATCATGGGGACCGGCACCATCGAGGTGCTCAACGACGGATTCGGGTTCCTCCGCAGTCCCGAGGCGAATTATCTCGCCGGGCCCGACGACATTTACGTCACCCCGCAGGTCGTCCGCCGCTTCGGCCTGCGCACCGGCGATACGGTCGAGGGCGAGATTCGCGCTCCCAAGGACGGCGAGCGTTATTTCGCGCTGACGAAGGTCACCCAGATCAACTTCGACGATCCCGACCAGGTTCGTCACCGGGTCAATTTCGATAATCTGACCCCGCTTTATCCGAACGAGAAGCTCAAGCTCGACACGCTCGACCCGACCATCAAGGACAAGAGCGCGCGGGTGATCGACATCGTCGCCCCGCTCGGCAAGGGCCAGCGCGCGCTGATCGTCGCGCCGCCGCGGACCGGCAAGACCGTGCTGCTGCAGAACATCGCGCGGGCGATCACCGACAATAATCCCGAGGTGTTCCTGATCGTCCTGCTGATCGACGAGCGGCCCGAGGAAGTCACCGACATGCAGCGCAGCGTGAAGGGCGAGGTCATCTCCTCGACCTTCGACGAGCCCGCGCAGCGTCACGTCCAGGTCGCCGAGATGGTGATCGAAAAGGCCAAGCGGCTGGTCGAGCACAAGAAGGATGTCGTCATCCTCCTCGACTCGATCACGCGTCTCGGCCGCGCCTACAACACGGTGGTGCCGAGCTCGGGCAAGGTGCTCACCGGCGGTGTCGACGCCAACGCGCTGCAGCGTCCCAAGCGCTTCTTCGGCGCCGCCCGCAACATCGAGGAGGGCGGTTCGCTCTCGATCATCGCCACCGCGCTGATCGACACCGGCTCCAAGATGGACGAGGTCATCTTCGAAGAGTTCAAGGGCACCGGTAACAGCGAAATCGTGCTCGACCGCAAGGTCAGCGACAAGCGCATCTTCCCGTCGCTCGACGTCGGCAAGAGCGGCACCCGCAAGGAGGAGCTGCTGGTCGAGCAGAATATCCTCACCAAGATGTGGGTGCTCCGCCGGATCCTCATGCAGATGGGCACCATCGACGCGATGCAGTTCTTGCTCGACAAGATGAAGGACGCCAAGTCGAACGAGGACTTCTTCGCCTCGATGAACCAGTAAGCTCAAGCCCGGCACCGGGCACGTTTCATGCGTGCCCGGTGCCGGGCTCGGGCTGGACGGACGGCGTCAGAAGATTAAAGCGCTGTCATGTTGAATTTTGCGTCAATCTTCACGCCCGCTGGGCTGGCCGGCCTCGGCCAGATCATCGTCGGCGACCTGACGCTGGCCGGCGACAATGTCGTCATCATGGGCAGCCTCGCCTCGGGCCTGCCGCCCAAGGACCGCCGCAAGGTCCTCCTGTTCGGCGTCGGCATGGCGCTGGTGTTCCTGATCGGCTTCGCGCTGATCGCCACTCAATTGCTCAAGATTACCGGGCTGGTGTTCGCCGGCGGGCTACTGCTCCTTTGGGTCGCCTTCAACATGTGGCGCGGGTTGCACCCGGCCAAGCTCGTCGAGTGCGACGATCCCGACACGCCCGAGATCGAGGGGCCGCCGCCCTCCAAGACGCTGGTTCAGGCGGCGATTCAGATCACCATCGCCGACCTCAGCATGAGCGTCGACAATGTGCTGCTGGTCGCCTCGATCGCGCGCGAGAATCCGGCGCTGCTGTTCGTCGGCCTGTCCTGCTCGGTGCTGTTCATGGGGCTGGCGGCCAATTACGTCGCCAAGCTGATCGAGCGCTTCCCGTGGATCAACTATATCGGCCTGCTGGTGATCCTGTATGTGGCTGGCAAGATGATCGTCGAGGGCTGGCTCGGCGGCGACCATGTGCTCGGGCTGCGGACGGTGTTCGGGCTCTGACCGAGCCGGGCGCGGATGTGTAGCGATGGCCTTAAGTGACTGATCAGGAAACGATTTTCGCCCTGTCGAGCGGACGGCCGCCGGCGGGGATTGCGGTTATTCGCCTGAGCGGTTCGCGCGCGCACGCTGCGGCGGCCGCGCTGGCGGGGGCGTTGCCGCCGGCACGCGAGGCGCGGTTGCGCACGTTGCGGGCAAGCGACGGGAGCGTGCTCGACCAGGCGTTGCTGTTGCGGTTCGATGGGCCCGCAAGCGCGACCGGCGAGGATCTGGTCGAGTTCCACTGCCATGGCGGCCGCGCTGTGGTGGCGGCGGTCTGCGCGGCGCTTGCCGCTCAGCCGGGAGTGCGCGAGGCCGAGCCAGGCGAATTCACCCGCCGCGCGGTGGTCAACGGGCGGATCGACCTTACCGAAGCCGAGGGGCTTGCCGATCTGCTCGAAGCCGAGACGGAGTGGCAGCGTCGCGCGGCGGTCGGCGCTGCGGAGGGCAGCACCCGACGCCTGATCGAAGACTGGCGCCGCCGCGTGATCGAGCTGTCAGCGCAGGCCGAGGCCGCGATCGATTACGTCGGCGACGAAGATGAGACCGCACTCGACGAGCCCGCCTTCAGCGCCGCCATTGTCGCGCTGGCCGATGAGTGGCGCGTCTGGCTGGCGCGGCCACGCGCCGACCTTCTTCGCGAAGGTGTGCGGATCGTGCTCGCCGGTCCGCCCAACGCGGGCAAGTCGAGCCTGTTCAATGCGCTGGTTGGGAGAGAGCGGGCGATCGTCACCGAGGTCGCGGGGACAACCCGCGATGCGCTCGAAGCGCCAATTGCGATCGACGGGGTGCCGCTCGTGCTCGTCGACACCGCGGGACTGAGAGAAACAGGTGACCAGGTCGAGGCGATCGGGGTTGAGCGCGCTCACGCACAGGTGGCCGGGGCCGGTATCGTCCTTTGGCTCGGCGCGCCCGACGAGGCGCCCGACCATTCGCGCGTCATCAAGGTGCATGCGCAAATTGATCGCCGCGGCTCCCCACCGCCAAGCAGTTTCGGCGTGTCGGCGTTGACTGGCGAAGGCATTGCTACGCTGCTTGCGGCAGTCCGCGATCAGGCGGCCAGCGCGTTTCCGCCGCCGGATCTCACAAGCCTCAATCGTCGGCAAGCCGATTTGCTAGCCGAGGCCTTGAACGCCTTAAGTTGCGTTTCGCACGACATCGTTATCGCGGCGTATCAATTGCGTCTGGCCCGCGAGGCTCTGGATCGGATTACCGGGCAATCCAGCACGGAAGAAATGCTCGACTCGCTCTTTGGTCGGTTCTGTCTCGGTAAGTGATGTTTCACGTGAAACACGGCTGCGCTATGAGGCCCGCATGTTTGACGTAATCGTCATCGGCGGGGGTCATGCCGGCTGCGAGGCCGCCGCTGCAGCCGCGCGCCGCGGGGCAAGGGTGGCGCTCGTGACGATGCAAGCCGACAATCTCGGCCAGATGAGCTGCAACCCGTCGATTGGCGGCGTCGGCAAGGGTCATCTCGTCCGCGAGCTTGACGTGTTCGACGGGCTCATGGCCCGCGCCGCCGACCGCAGCGCGATTCATCGGCGCATGCTCAACCGGAGCAAGGGTCCGGCGGTGCAAGGGCCGCGGGTCCAGGCGGATCGGCGGCTTTATGCTGAGGCCATCAAGACATTGATGGCGGAGAGCGGTGTCGAGGTCGTCGTAGGAGAAGCGACCGAGCTCCTCGTTCAAGGCCAGACGGTCGTGGGTCTCCGGCTCGCCGATGGCACGACTCTCGGTGCGCGGGCGGTCGTCGTCACCGCCGGGACCTTCCTCGACGCTGTCATCCATCTCGGCGAGCAAGCGACGCCGGCAGGACGGCGAGGCGAGCGGGCGGCAGTCGTGCTGTCGGGCCAGCTGCGCGCGCTAGGTCTGGCACAGGGGCGTCTCAAGACCGGGACGCCCCCGCGGCTCGACGGGCGCACAATCGACTGGGCGAGACTGCAGGAGCAGCCATCGGACCGCGACTGTTGGCAGATGAGCGCGCTCGACGACGGCGCCCGTCCGCCACAACTCGCCTGTGCGATAACCCGAACCACTGCAATGACGCACGATTTGATCCGCGCGGCCGAACATCGCTCGCCGCTTTATTCGGGCGCGATTGCGGGGCGGGGACCGCGCTACTGCCCGTCGATCGAGGACAAGGTGCGGCGGTTCGGTGACCGCGATGGGCACCAGGTCTTTCTCGAACCCGAGGGGCTGGACAGCGAACTCGTCTATCCCAACGGCATCTCGACCTCGCTGCCCGAAGACGTTCAGCGCGACTTCGTCCGCTCGATCCCTGGGCTCGAACGCGCCGTCATTGTCCGTCCGGGTTATGCGATCGAATATGAGCATGTCGATCCGCGCCACCTCGATGCGCGGTTGCAGAGCAAGGCGATTAGCGGGCTGTTTCTCGCGGGACAGATCAACGGCACGACCGGCTATGAGGAAGCGGCGGCGCAGGGTCTGGTGGCCGGGATGAACGCAGCGGCGCACGCGCGCGATATTGCCCCGGTTCTGTTCGACCGCCGCACCAGCTACATCGGGGTGCTGATCGACGACCTCATCGTCCAGGGCGTAAGCGAGCCCTATCGAATGATGACGGCGCGGGCCGAGCATCGGTTGGCTCTACGCGCGGACAACGCCACGGCGCGATTGGGAGAGGCGGCGATTGCCTCGTGCGCAGTTGGTGAGCGGAGGCGGCAGCAGATTGAAGACCACTTGCGCTTCCGCGGCACGACCGCCTTCGCGAATACGGAAGAGGGCCGCGCCGATGCTCTGTACGCGCCATACGTTGCGCGGCAGGAGCGCGAGTGGGCGGCGATGCGGGCGGCGCAGGCGACGATGATTCCGGCTGACCTCGACTTCGCGACCATTGCGGGAATGTCGATCGAAATGGCCGAGCGGCTGTCGGCAGCGCGGCCTGATAACCTCGACCAGGCTTCGCGCATTCCGGGAATCAGTCCCGCGGCCTTGTCCGCGCTACATCTGATGATCGCGCGTCGGGCGGCATGATCGAGCAGGTTAGTGATGCCGCGCAGCGCGATGTTTCACGTGAAACATTCGAGAGGCTCGAGCGCTACGTGGCGCTACTCAGAGGGGGAAACGAGCAGCAAAATCTCATTTCGGCATCGACACTAGATAAGATTTGGTCGCGCCACATTATCGATTGCGCGCAGCTCCTTCGCTTCACACCGCACGGAGCGATTGCCGATATCGGGTCGGGCGCTGGCCTTCCGGGGTTGGTCATCGCCATCCTCTCCGAGCAGCCGATCACTCTCATCGAGCCGCGCCGCCTTCGCGTCGAGTTTCTCGAACGCTGCATCGCTGACCTCAACTTGCCCCACGTGCGCGTCTTCCATGGCAAGGCGGAGCGCTTGAGCGGTCGGTTCGACGCGATCACGGCGCGCGCGGTAGCATCGGTCGACAAATTATTTGCTGCCGCACACCATCTGTCGCATCCTGAGACCGTCTGGGTGCTCCCCAAGGGGCGCAATGGCGAAAACGAACTGGCCGCGGCGCAGGCCTCGTGGCAAGGTCGTTTCCGAACGGAGCGCAGCATCACCGAGGGGGACGCGGTGATCGTGGTGGCTTCCGAGGTCTCAGCCAGGCGGAAGGGGCGAGGATGATCCGGATTGCGGTCGCCAATCAGAAGGGCGGGGTGGGCAAGACCACTACCGCCATCAATCTTGCGACGGCGCTGGCGGCTACCGGTTGGCGCGTGCTGTTGCTCGACCTCGATCCGCAGGGCAATGCGTCGACCGGGCTGGGCGTCAGCCAGGCGGCGCGCGAGCGGTCGAGCTATGACGTGCTGATGGGCGATTCGACGCTCGAGCAAGCGGTGGTGCCCTCGCGGGTCCCGCGCCTCGACCTCGTCCCCGCGACGCAGGATCTGTCGGGCGCCGAAGTGGAGATGGTCGATCTCGAGCGGCGGACCCACCGCCTGGCCGATGCGCTCGACGCGGCGCCGGCGCGGTGGGACATCGTGCTGATGGACTGCCCGCCCTCGCTCGGCCTGCTGACGGTCAATGCGCTGATTGCCGCCAAACAGTTGCTGGTGCCACTGCAATGCGAGTTCTTCGCGCTCGAGGGGCTGAGCCAGTTGCTACAGACGGTCGAGCGGATTCGCACCCGCTTCAACCCCGACCTCGGCATCCTCGGGGTCGCGCTCACCATGTTCGATCGCCGCAACAGCTTATCGCGGCAGGTCGCCGAGGACGTCCGCGCCTGCCTCGGGTCGGCGGTGTTCGAGACGGTGGTGCCGCGCAACGTACGACTGTCGGAAGCGCCGAGCCATGGGCTGCCGGCGCTGATCTACGACCTGCGCTGTTCGGGTAGCGAGGCCTACGTCCGGCTGGCCAAGGAATTGATGGATCGCCTGCCGCAGCCGGCGGTCGGGGAGGCGGCATGAACGAACTTCGTCAGCGTGGTCTCGGCCGCGGGCTGTCGGCGCTGCTCGGCGATGCGCAGCCCGAGCTCGAGGCGGCGCGCGGGGGCGGGGTGCGTGAGATCGACGTCGGCGCGATCAGCCCCAACCCGCAGCAGCCGCGGCAGGCGTTCGACGATGCCGCGATCGCCGAGCTCGCCGCGTCGATCGCCGAACGCGGGGTGCTCCAGCCGATCCTCGTCCGCGACCTCAAGGATGGGCGCTTCGAGCTGATCGCGGGCGAGCGGCGCTGGCGCGCCTCGCAGCGCGCGCAGCTGCACAAGATCCCGGCGCTGGTCCGCGAGTTCGACGCGGCGGCAAGCGCCGAGGTGGCGCTGATCGAAAACGTCCAGCGCGAGGATCTGAATGCGCTCGAAGAGGCCGACGCCTACGCCAGCCTGATCGAGCGTTACGGTCATGGCCAGGATGCGGTCGCCAAGCTGGTCGGCAAATCGCGCAGCCATGTCGCTAACCTGTTGAGATTACGCGATCTTCCCGAATATGTTCGTGAGCTTCTCCGGCGCGGCGAGCTCAGCATGGGTCACGCGCGCGCGGTAGCCAGTGCCGAAGATCCCGAGGCGCTGGCGCGCGAAGTGATCAGCGGTGGCCTGTCGGTTCGCCAGACCGAGCAGCTTGCCAAGGCGGTCCGACCGGGCGCGGGGACCGACCTGGCGCGCGGTTCGGCGCGCAATGGCGGGCAGGTCCAGGATGCCGACGTCGCCGCGCTCGAGCGGCAGTTGGGCGACGTGCTCGGCCTGCGGGTCAAGATCGCGGCCAAGGGCAGCGCCGGGACGGTGACGCTGCATTTCTCGACGCTCGACCAGCTCGACCTCGTCTGCCAGCGACTGACCGGCGAGCCGATCTAGGCCTTAGCGCCGCCCGGCGCGGGCGAGCTGCAGCAATTCGGTGCCGAGCGTTGCCGCCGGGGGCGGTGCGGCGCCACCCTGGAGCAATTGCCGTTCGACCTGCGCCAGCCGGCTGAGCGCCTGCGCCAACCGGGGGCTCGACCAACGCGAGAGCATCCGTCCGACCAGCGCGCGGTCCTTCCAGAAGATGCCGGTGAGCACCGCGTCAATCGGTTGGCCGGCGTCGAGCCGGGCGCGCAGCGGGGCCAGCTGGAGCAGGCGGCGCTGGAGCGAGCGGGTCATCGGGATGGCGTCGTTGGCGGCTTCCTCGGCCACCCCCAACTCATCGGCCAGTTCGGCGAGGGCGCCGCTCAGCGCGAGGTCGCCAGCGCGCGCGAGGTCGCGGTCGGGGGCATCGGCGCCGAGCCGGTCGAGATGCTCGGGGGAGAGCTCCTGCGGGCGCTCGGGCGAGGCGTCGAGATAGAGCGCGAACTTGGTCAGCTCCTGCGCGACGATCGCCTGGTCAGCGCCAGCTGAGGCAGCGAGGCGGTCGGCGACGTCGCGCGACAGCCGCAGCCCGCGCGCGCGGCCGAGATCGGCGACTAAGCGGCCCATGTTGGCGGCATCGGGGGTGTAGGAGAGGTGCGACAAAGCGGCGGGATGGGCGTCGACCGCCTTCAGGAGGCCCGAGGTCTTCTTAAGCGCGCCGGCGATCAACACGGTCGGATGTTCGACCGCGGGGGCGGCGAGCAACGCTTCCACCGCCGCCAGTGATTCGTCGCCGGCGGGCTCGACCCAGATCAGACGCGCGCCGCCGAACATCGAGATGGCGCTGGCGCTGTCGCTGAGGAGGGCGGGGTCACTCTTGAGCTGGGCGCCAGTCAGCGGCTCCTTCTCGGCCCGGAGCGCGGCGAGCAGACGCGCCGCCAGCGCGCGCGAGGTGGATTCATCCTCACCGGCGAAGAGAAACAGGCGCGTGGCCGGGTCGGGCCGATCGACCGTGCGGTCGACCTGGCCCTTGGCGATCTTCACCGACCGCCCGAGCGGGTCGCGAACAGACCGATGCGGGCGACGATCTGGTCGGCGACGATGACGCTTAGCCGCTCGAGCGCGCTCTGCTCGGCGGCGACGGTGGCATATTCGCTGCTGACGACGTCGATGCCCGAATCCGAGCCGGCGGTGGCGTCGAGCACGACCGCGCCGGTGGTCGCGTCGACCAGCCGGTAGCGCGCGCGCAGGGTGCGGCGTTCGCGGGTGACCGCCGAATCGCTGCGGATGCCGAAGCCTTCGATCGAATCGTCAAGCTCGACCTGGAGGCGGTAGCGCGGCGTGGGATCGGTGGTGCCGAGCCGGTCGACCAGCGCCGAGCGGACCAGATAGCCCGACTGGCCGGGGATCGGCTGCACCGCGACCGAGTGGAGCAGCTGCGCGACCGGGCCGGCCTCGCCCCCGGCATAGAGCGGGTGGAGGCCGCAGCCGGCGGTGGCGAAGGCCAGCGCAAAGAGAAGGGGAAGGCGGGTCACAGGACGATGTTCACCAGACGGTCGGGCACCACAATCACCTTTTTCGGCTCGGCGCCGTCGAGGAACTTGGCGACCTTGTCGCTGCCGAGCGCCATCGCCTGCAGTTCCTCACGGGCGAGGCCGCGCGCGGCGGCGATCGTGTCGCGCAGCTTGCCGTTGACCTGCACCGCGACGGTGACCTGGTCGTCGACCAGCAACGCGAGATCGTGCGCGGGCCACGGCTGGTCGGCGATCATCCCGGCGCCGCCGAGGTTCGCCCAGGCTTCCTCGGCGAGGTGGGGGGCCATCGGCGCGACCAGCATGAGCAGGGTGCGGACGGCCGTGCTGCGGTCAGCCGAGGGCGCGGCCTTCTCGATCGCGCTGGTGAGCTCGTAGAGGCTGGCGATAGCCTTGTTAAACTGGAGGCCCTCGATCGCCTGGGCAACCGCGGCGATGGTCTTGTGGACGCGGCGGCGCAGCGCGAGGTCGTCGCCGGTCGCGTCGGCCAAAGCGGCGGTCTGGGTCAGCTTCCACACCCGCTGGACGAAGCGGGCGGCGCCCTCGATCCCGCCAATCGACCATTCGAGATCGCGCTCGGGGGGCGAGTCGGAGAGCATGAACCAGCGCACCGCGTCGGCGCCGTAGCGGTCGATGATCGTGTCGGGGTCGATCACGTTCTTCTTCGACTTGGACATTTTTTCGATCCGGCCGGGGGTGACCGGATGGCCCGATTCGATGTGCACCCAGTCGTCGCCGTTGCGCTGAACCTCATTGGGGCTAAGCCAGCTGCCGTCGCCGGCGCGATAGGTCTCGTGGGTGACCATTCCTTGCGTGAACAGGCCCTTGAACGGCTCGGTCACGCCGATCTTGCCGATCCGCTCGAGCGCGCGGGTCCAGAAGCGGGCGTAGAGAAGGTGGAGGATCGCATGCTCGACCCCGCCGATATATTGGCCGACGGGCAACCAGGCCTCGGCCTCGGCGCGGTCGAACGGCTGATCGTTCGGCTGGCTGGCGAAGCGGATGAAATACCAGGACGAATCGACGAAGGTGTCGAGCGTGTCGGTCTCGCGCCGCGCCGCCGCACCGCACTGCGGGCAGTCGACCTTGGTCCAGGTCGGATGGCGGTCGAGCGGGTTGCCGGGGATGTCGAAGCTGACGTCCTCGGGCAGCACCACCGGGAGCTGATCGCGCGGGACGGGGACCGCGCCGCACGCGTCGCAGTGGATGATCGGGATCGGCGTGCCCCAGTAGCGCTGGCGGCTGACGCCCCAGTCGCGCAGGCGGTACTGGATCGTGCCCTGGCCCCAGCCGGCGGTCTCGGCACGGCGGATGACCTCGGCGGTGGCGGCCTCGCTGGTCAGCCCGTCGAGGAAGCGCGAGTTCACCGCGACCCCTGAGCCGACTTCGGCGGCGGTGATCGGCAGTCCAGCCTCGTTGGCGCTGGCGGCGACGACGCGGCGGATCGGCAGCTTGTACTTGGTCGCGAATTCGAAATCGCGGACGTCGTGCGCGGGAACGCCGAAGAGCGCGCCAGTGCCATAGTCCATCAGCACGAAGTTCGCGATCCACACCGGCAGGCGCCAGTCGGGATCGAGCGGGTGGAGCACTTCGAGCCCGGTGTCGAAGCCCAGCTTCTCGGCGGTCTCGATCTCGGCGGCGGTGGTGCCGCCCTGTTTGCAGCGCGCGATGAAGTCGGCGACCTCCGGTCGCTCGGCGGCGAGCGCCTCGGCGATCGGGTGGCCGGGCGAGATGGCGACGAAGCTGGCGCCGAAGATGGTGTCGGGACGGGTGGTGAAAACCTCGATCTCGCCCGCCGTATCGGCACGCTGGAAACGGAACTGGAGCCCCTGGCTCTTGCCGATCCAATTTTCCTGCATCAGCCGGACCTTGTCGGGCCACTGGTCGAGCGTGCCCAAGCCGTCGAGCAGCTCCTCGGCGAAGTCGGTGATCTTGAGGAACCACTGGCTCAGTTTGCGCCGCTCGACCGGGGCGCCCGAGCGCCAGCCCTTGCCGTCGATCACCTGCTCGTTGGCGAGCACGGTCATGTCGACCGGGTCCCAGTTGACCTCCGATTCCTTGCGGAAGACGAGGCCGGCGGCGAACAGGTCGAGGAAGAGTGCCTGCTCATGCCCGTAGTAATCGGGTTCGCAGGTGGCGAGCTCACGGCTCCAGTCGAGCGCGAAGCCGAGCCGCTTCAGCTGGCCGCGCATGGTGGCGATGTTCTCGCGGGTCCAGCTGCCGGGATGGACCTTCTTTTCCATCGCCGCATTCTCGGCCGGCATCCCGAAGGCATCCCAGCCCATCGGGTGGAGGACTTCGAAGCCCTGCATCCGGCGGAAGCGCGCGAGCACGTCGCCCATCGTGTAATTGCGGACGTGCCCCATGTGGATGCGTCCCGACGGGTAGGGAAACATCTCGAGCACGAAGGACTTGGGCTTGGGGCTGGCGCTGTCGGCGCGGAAGCAGCCCTCGGCCTCCCACCGCTCCTGCCAGCGGGAGTCGCTCGCCGCCGGGTCGAAACGGTCGGTCATGATTCCTCGAAGCTTAGCCGGAGACGGTGCCGCGGCGGATGTCGCGGGCGCGGGTCAGGATGATGTCCTCGAGCTTCTGCACGGTGGCGGCGGCGACCGGCGCGTCGACCCACTGGCCGCCCTGGTTGACCTGGCGGCTGGCGGCGACCCGCAGCGCGTCGGCGCGCAGGTCCTGGTCGAGGATCGAGACGGTCAGCTTGACCCGCTCACCCGGCGCCTGGGGGTTGGCGTACCAGTCGGTGACGATCACTCCGCCATTGCTGTCGGCGGTGATCAGCGGCGCGAAGCTCAGCGTGTCGATCGCGGCGCGCCAGAGGTAGGTGTTGACGCCGATCTGGGTCAGCCGGGCGGGGGCGAGCCGGGTCGGCACGTCCCGGTTGCGCGCGCACCCGGTGGCAAGCAGCGCGAGGGGAATCAGCGCGGCGGTGAAAGTGGTGCGGACCATCGGTTTTCGTCTTTCTGCCTTGAAGCGGTCAGGGTTGGGCGGCGTTATAGATGCTGTGCCAATGCGGGCAAGCGGCACGTCGGTGGAACCGTTCTGTGGATTCAATGTCACATCGGCCGGCGAACTCGGAACTGTCGTGGAACATTCATCTTCGCGAGGCTATATCCTCAACACAGGGAGTGGTGACTCGACGATGAACCGGGGCAATTTCAGCAAAGGCAAGATTGCCGTGGCGCTCGCCGCGGCCAGCCTGCTGTTGCCCGCGACGATCGTCATCGCGGCCCCGTCCAAGAATACCAAGCCGCCCGCGCTCGCGCTGTCGTTCGAGCGGGGGTTCACGCCCTCGCAGGTCGATCCGCGACTCGCCGCGGCGTTGGCCAGCCGGCCGGCGCTCGCCAACGACTTCGGTTTCACCCCGGCTGCGGCCAAGCGCCGCCCGAATCAGGTCCGCGTCGCGATCCGCGCCGAGCTGCCCAACCGCTCGCTCAAGACGACCGAGCTGGTGACCCAGCCGGTCAGCCAGGGCGTCGCGCTGACCCCGGCCAGCTATAACCTCGGCGTCGCCGTGGGCTGGAAGCGCTTCGCCATCACCGGCGACGTCGCCCGCGCCAAGGCCGACGTTCCCGCGCTCGGCGCCAGCGAAGGTGCGGTGGTCGGCGTCAATTACAATCTGAAGCGCTTCACCGGCCGCGTCGCCGCGAGCGCCGACCGGACCGACCGCGCGGTCCCCGCGATCGCCTTCAACAACAGCTACGCGCTGGACGTGGGCGGCGCCTATAACGTCTCGCGCAACATCGCGCTGACCGGCGGCGTCCGCTACAAGATTGAGCGCGAGAAGATCGCCACCTTCTCCGACCAGCGCCGCGACAGCCAGGCTGTCTACGTCGGGACGGCGCTGAAGTTCTAAGCCTGAGCCGCCGAGCGTAAGGCCTGCGCTGCGCGGCAGCGCGCCTTACGCAAAGAGACGGCGAAGGCCGGCCAGCCGGCACGAAGTGACAGGACTGACGTCACGGGATTTACTCCCGTGACGGCCTCACCCCCTCACAACCGAAACCGCCCCTTCGCCAGTGCGATCCAAGCGTCGATCCCCGCCCACCCGGAAAACCCCAGCGCCTTAAGCTTGCGCAACCGCCTCCAGTCGCGCGAGTCGATTCCACCGAGCGCATAGGCCGGTGCGCCGGCGATCCCCGCCAGCCGCGCCGCCTCCTTCTCGCCGAGCGGCACTGCCTCGGAATGCGAGCGGGTGGCGTAGACCGGCGAGACGAACACCAGTGCCGCGCCCTCGGCCGCAGCCGCCAGCGCCTCCGCTTCGTCATGCACCGCGCGCGAAAAAGGCAGACCAAGACTGGGCCCGTCGGGATTGTGGACCAGCCGTGCGCCCAGCTCGCGGGCCAGCGCGGCGTCGCGCGCAACTCCGAGCGTGAGGCCGCGCTTGTGGGCGAGGTCGGCGATCTTCGACCCGATCACCCGCCGCCGCTGGGGCTCGGTGGCGTGATGGCGCAGGATGATCCCCGCGCTCGCATCACCCGCGCACTCGATCGCTGGCCAGAGCTTCTCGCCCATCCGCTCGTCGGTCATCAGCCAAGCGCCGGGCCAGCGTTGCGTCGTCATGGGGCTCGCTATAGCAGCGCGGCGTGACCGATGCTGCCACCCGCCTTGCCGCCGTCAACGATGGAATCGCCGCCGCCGCGCGAGTCGCCGGGCGCGATCCGCACGAGGTTACGCTGGTGGCGGTGTCGAAGACGCGCTCGGCGGCCGAGATCGAGTCGCTGATCGCCGCCGGGCAGCGGGTGTTCGGCGAAAGCCGCGTGCAGGAGGCGGAGGAGAAATGGCCCGCGCTCAAGGCCGCGCATCCCGACGTCGCGCTGCACTGCATCGGTCGGCTGCAATCGAACAAGGCCGAGGAAGCGGTGGCGCTGTTCGACGTGATCCATTCGCTCGACCGGGCGAGCCTGCTCGAGGCGCTGGTCAAGGCGAGCGACAAGGCCGCGCGCACGCCGACGGTCTACGTCCAGGTCAACATCGGCGACGAGCCGCAGAAGGGCGGGGTCGCGCTGGGCGAACTGGCGGAGTTTCTCGGGCAGGTCCGCGCCGGACCGCTGCCGCTCGCCGGGCTGATGTGCATCCCGCCCGCCGGAGTCGAGCCGTCGCCTTATTTCGCCCTGCTCGCCAAGCTGGTGCGGCGGCATGACGTCACGGGTTTGAGCATGGGGATGAGCGGCGATTATCGCGCGGCGGTGATGCTCGGGGCGACCGCCGTCCGGGTCGGGACCGCGCTGTTCGAGTAATGAACCCTCAGTCGAGGTGGCCGCTCTTGCGCTGCTTCGTGGCGAGATAGTCGGCATTGTGGGGGTTGGTCGGCATGTGGTGCGCGACCCGCTCGACGACCTCGATGCCCGCCGCGGCTAAGCCGGCGAGCTTGGCCGGATTGTTGGTCAGCAGCCGCACCCGGTCGATCCCGAGCGCCCGAAGCATCGCCGCCGCCAGCGCATAGTCGCGGACGTCGTCGGGGAAACCGAGCCGGCGGTTGGCCTCGACCGTGTCGAGCCCGCGGTCCTGGAGCTGGTAGGCGCGGATCTTGTTGCTGAGCCCGATCCCGCGCCCTTCGTCGCGAAGGTAGAGGAGGACGCCGGCGCCGGCCTCGGCGATCAGGCGCAAGGCGGCGTGGAGTTGCGGACCGCAGTCGCACTTCAAGCTGCCGAACACGTCGCCGGTCAGGCATTCGCTGTGGAGGCGGACGAGCGGCGGCTCGCCGCCGGGCGCCCCGACGACGATTGCGGCATGCTCGCTGCCGTCCTCGGTCGCGCGGAAGACCGCGACCTGGGTGTCGGCGTCGATGCCGTCGATGGGCAAGCGGGCGCGGGCGGCCAGGGTGACCGCGCGGCGCTGGCTGGCGGCAAGGGCTTCGGCGGTGTCGAGGTGGAGAACCGACTGCGCGGCAGGCGCGATCCACAGCGCCGGCAGCAGTGCGGCGAGGCGGGCGAGGGTCAGCGCGGCGCGCGCGCTTGGCGGGTCGTCGAGGGTGCCGAGCGACAACGGGCCGAGCGGGCCGCGGCTGAAGTCGAGGCTGGGGTCGACCAGCTGGCGGACGTTGACGTCATGAAGCCAGTCCGAGCGGAGGATGCGCACCGGCTGCGCGGGATCGGCGGCCTCGCGGCGCTGGCCGAGGCCGAGCGCGGCGGCACGTTCGCCGCTGATGATGAGGTCGCCGCCGGGATCCTCGCCCGTCTCGACCGCGGCGACGGTGAGTTCGCCGATGGTGATCGCCTGCCCGGCCGCCAGCACGGCGATGGCCGCGCGGACCCGGTTCACAGCGCGAACTCGACCACCAGCGGCACGTGGTCGGACGGCTTCTCCCACGCGCGGCACGGCTCATGGACGGCGTGGGCGGTCGCTTGGGGCGCGAGTTCGGGCGAGCACCACATGTGGTCGAGCCGCCGCCCGCGGTCGTTGCGGGTCCAGTCGAGCGAGCGATAGCTCCACCAGGTGAAATTGCGCTCGGGCGCGGGGATGAACTGGCGGCCGAGGTCGACCCAGTCGTGCGCCGCCTGAAGCCGGCCGAGCGCCTCGACCTCGATCGGCGTGTGACTGACGACGTCGAGCAGCGCCTTGTGGCTCCACACGTCGCTCTCGAGCGGGGCGACGTTGAAGTCGCCGACGATGACGGTCGGTTCCTTCAGTCCCTCGGACCAGCGGGTCATCCGCTCGAGGAAGTCGAGCTTCTGGCCGAACTTAGGGTTGAGGGTCCGGTCGGGAATGTCGCCGCCGGCGGGGATGTAGACGTTCTCGAGCCGGACGCCGCCCGGCAGCCGCGCACCGACGTGGCGCGCCTCGCCATTGTCCTGCCAGTCGTGGCTGCCCGGGTCGGCGAGCGGCAGGCGCGAGAGGATCGCCACGCCGTGGTGCATCCGCTGGCCGTTCAATTGCTGGTGGACGTAGCCGAGCCGCTCGAACAGCTCGGTCGGGAAGACGTCGTTGGCCGCCTTGGTTTCCTGCAGGCAGAGGACGTCGGGCGACTGCTCGAGCAGGAAGCGCTCGACGATGGCCGCGCGAGCGCGGACCGAGTTGATGTTCCAGCTGGCGATCTTGAGGTTGGTCACGCCGTTCCTTTGCCGAACCGCGCCCGAATAGGCAAAGGCCCCCGCTCCGGGGGCATGGAGCGAGGGCCGACCAAGCGTTCGTCACGCGAGGTGATCACCAGCGCCCGGGTAACAGGGGGAAACCCCGGCTCAGCCAGCGATCGGGATCGATCTAGCAGGCTTACCCTGTCGGCAGCATTAACAGTTGCGTTCAGATACTGGGATTCGCCCTGCTATTTCCGGCGCTTGGGGTCGGCGTAAGTGAAAGCGTCGTCGCCGATCGGGACGTTGTAGCGCTGGCCGTCGAGCTTGACCGTGGTGCGCTTGCTCTGCGCGTCGATCGCGGTCCAGCCTTCGAGCCGCAGCCCGCCGGGGGCGTCGCCGGTCTTGACGAAAGCGAGGATGATTGTGCCGAATTCAGGCCGGCGGTTGTCGCGGGCCCGGACCAGCACGATGCGCGGATCGCTGTTGGGGACGATCGAGGCGATGCGCTTCAAGTCGGGCTGGGGCGACAGCAGCACCGACAGCGGCGAATTGCCGATTCCCCAGCTCGACTTCTGGCCGACGTCATAGTCGATGAAGGTCAGTTTCCGGCCGTCGGCGACCAGCAGCATGTTGGCGCGGCCGCCATATTGGAAGCGGACCTTGCCCGGACGCTTGAGCTGGAGGGTGCCGCGGAGCTGGCGATTCTTCTGGTCGGTCTGGAGGAAGCTCGCGGTCATCGTCTGGGTGGCGGACAGCGAGCGCTCGACCTGGCCGAGCGCGTCGGCGGTCTGGGCCGGCGCGGGCGCGCTCGCGACCAGCGCCACGGCGGCGACCGGCGCGAGCAGCCGCGCGGCGGAAATCGAAATGGTCATGCGCACTCCTGAGAAAGGCTGGTCCGCGCGAATGGCGGTTTGGCGTTGAATGCGCTCTGAACCCCGCAGTT
The DNA here is from genome assembly GCF_009363895.1 of Sphingomonas ginsengisoli An et al. 2013. NCBI lineage: Bacteria > Pseudomonadati > Pseudomonadota > Alphaproteobacteria > Sphingomonadales > Sphingomonadaceae > Sphingomonas > Sphingomonas ginsengisoli (ex An et al. 2013). Next base: position 2,216,463 of record NZ_CP045434.1, read on the forward strand.
CCGCCGCGTTCAGGCTCAGAGCGGGTGGCCGTCCATGTCCATCAGCACTTCGCGGCGGCCGACATGGTCGGGCTGGCCGACCCGACCGTCCTTTTCCATTCGCTCGATCAGCCGCGCGGCGCTGTTGTAGCCGACGCGGAGCTGGCGCTGGAGGTAGGAGGTCGAGGCCTTCTGGCTTTCGGCGACGATCTGGATCGCCTTGCGGTAGAGTTGGCTCTCGGCATCGTCCTCGCCCGCCGGGGCGCCGTCGAGCAGATAGCCGCCGTCCTCGGGCTCCTCGGTGACCGCCTGGATGTAGTCGGGGGTGCCTTGGCGGCGCCAATGCTCGGCGACCGCGCGGACCTCCTCGTCGCTGACGAACGGGCCGTGGACGCGGAGGATCTGCTTGCCGCCGGGCATGTAGAGCATGTCGCCCTTGCCGAGCAGCTGCTCGGCGCCCTGTTCGCCGAGGATGGTGCGGCTGTCGATCTTGCTGGTCACCTGGAAGCTGATGCGTGTCGGCAGATTGGCCTTGATGACGCCGGTGATAACGTCGACCGAGGGACGCTGGGTCGCCATGATGAGGTGGATGCCCGCCGCGCGCGCCTTCTGGGCGAGCCGCTGGATTAGGAATTCGACTTCCTTGCCGGCGGTCATCATCAGGTCGGCGAGCTCGTCGACCACCACCACAACCTGCGGCAGGACCCCATACTCAAGCTCTTCGGTCTCGTAGATCGGCTGGCCGCTGTCGGCGTCGTAACCGGTCTGGACCCGCCGCCCGAGCTTGGTGCCGCGCGCCTTGGCGTCGAGCACCTTCTCGTTGAAGCTCTTGAGCGCGCGGACGCCGAGGCTGGCCATCATCCGATAGCGCTCCTCCATCTGCTCGACCGCCCATTTCAAGGCGCGGATCGCCTTGGCCGGCTCGGTGACGACCGGGGAGAGGAGGTGGGGGATGTCGTCGTAGACGCTCAGCTCGAGCATCTTGGGGTCGATCATGATCATCCGGCACTCGTCCGGGGTCATCCGGTAGAGCAGCGAGAGGATCATGGCGTTCAAGCCCACCGACTTGCCCGAGCCGGTGGTGCCCGCGACCAGCAGGTGGGGCATCGGCGCCAGGTCGGCGATGACGGGATCGCCGGCGATGTTCTTGCCGAGGATCAGCGGCAGGCTCATCGACTGGTCCTCGAACGCCTGGCTGGCGATCAGCTCGCGCAGGGCGACCGTCTCGCGCTTCACGTTGGGGAGTTCGATGCCGATCACGCTGCGGCCGGGAATGGTGGCGACGCGGGCCGACAGCGCCGACATGTTGCGGGCGATGTCGTCGGCGAGCTGGATGACGCGGCTCGCCTTGATCCCGCTGGCGGGCTCGAGCTCATACATGGTGACGACCGGGCCGGGGCGGACCTCGACGATCTCGCCGCGGACGTGGAAGTCCTCGAGCACGCCTTCGAGCAGGCGGGCGTTGCGCTCGAGCCCGGCCTTGTCGATCGGGGCGCGGCCGCCGGCGGGCGGAGCGGTCAAGAGGTCGATCGGGGGCAGCTGGAAGTTGTCGCCGAGCGCGAGGCTCTGCTGCTGGCCGCGGGTGGCAGCGGCCTCCCTGGCCTTGCCGCGCGCGGGCTTGAGCGCACCGCTCGGCTCGGCGACCGAGACTTCGGGACGGCCACGAGGCGGCATCGCGGCGGCTTCGTCGAGGCGCTTTTCGCGCGGAGCGGCGGTCTTGCGCGGCTTGACCGGACGGTCCTCACGCTCGGGCCGGCGGAAGCGCTCGGCGACCCAGCCGCGTTCCTCGTCGCGCAGGCCCAATGCGAGGAAGGCGAGGACGACCCCGGCCAGCGCCAGGATGACGATCAGGCCGAGCCGGAGCGGCCCCGCGATCGCCGGATTGCCGATCTGGTCGACCCCATATTCGAGGCCGTGGGCGCCGGCGAGGCCGAGCGCGCCGCCCCAGCCGCCGGGGAGCCCCGACACCGCCGAGCCGGCGGTCAGGCCGAGGGCGCCGCCGAGCAGCAGGGCGCCGAGGCCCGTGAACAACAATGCGCGGCCGATCCGCCCGGCGCTTTCGCCGCGCAGCAGGCGGATGCCGGCGATGGCGATCACCGGCAGGAACAGAATTGCGCCGACGCCGAACAGCAGCAGCAGGATGTCGGAAAGGTAGGCGCCGGGCGCGCCGAGCCAATTGTCGGGCGGGCCGCCGGCGGCGGTGCTCCAGCTCGGGTCGGTGCTCTGGTGGGTGAGCAAGGCGACCGCGAGCCCGAGGCTGGCGGCGAGCAGCAATGCGCCGAGGATGCGCAGCGCGAACGCCTTCACCGTGTCGGTCAGCCGGTCGCGCCAGTCCGGCTCCAGCTCGCGCCGCTGCGCGCGTCCCGCCACCGTCGCCATTGTCCTTATCCCCACCCGAAACGATGACGTCATTGTGCCTGACGGCGGAGTCCGGGGTCAAGGACGGCCGCACGGCTGCATTGCGTGCGTGGCCGCGCGGTGACAGAGCGGCGGCATGATCAGCAGCGATGTGATAATCCTGGGCGGCGGACTGGTCGGGCTGACGCTGGCGGCGGCGCTCGACGCGAGCGGGCTCACCAGCATCGTGATCGACCCCGCCGACCCTGACCTGCGCAAGGACGCCGCCTTCGACGGCCGTACCAGCGCGATCTCCTCTTCGTCGCTGCGAATGCTGCGGACGATCGGGGTCGCCGACCATTTTCCCGCGCCGGGCAGCCCGATCAAAGCGATCCGCGCGTCGGACGGGCTGGCGCCGGGCGGGCTCACCTTCGAGGCTGAGCCCGACGAGCCACTCGGCTGGATGCACGAGAATCGCCACCTCCGCGCCGCGCTGCGGGGACGGACCGAGGCGGGACCCGGGATCACCCTGCTGTGGCAGACCAGCGCGACGACGATCGATCGCGGCGACCATGGGGTCGCGGTGACGCTGAGCGACGGGCGCGAAGCGCGTGCGCCGCTGCTGCTGGTCGCTGAAGGGCGCAACTCGCCGACCCGCGAGGCGGCCGGGATCCGGCTGGCGCGCTGGCGCTACGACCATGCGGCGATCGTTTCGACGCTGGCACACGAGCGTCCGCACGAGGACGTCGCCTACGAGATCTTCTTCCCCGACGGACCGTTCGCGCTGCTGCCGATGACCGACCTGGCCGACGGGTCGCACCGCTCGGCGCTGGTGTGGTCGGTGGCGGGCGCCGACTCGCCGGGCTGGCTGTCGCTGAGCGACGAGGATTTCGCCGCGGAAGTGCAGGCGGCGATGGGTGGATTGCTGGGCAAGGTGCGGATGACCGCGCCGCGCTCGACCTATCCGCTCGGCTTTCACCATGCGGCGCGGATCACCGATCGCCGGCTGGCGCTGGTTGGTGACGCCGCGCACGGCATCCACCCGATCGCCGGGCAGGGGCTCAACCTCGGCTTCCGTGATGTCGCGGCGCTGGCCGAGGTGCTGGTCGACGGGGCGCGGCTCGGGCTCGACCTTGGAGATGCGCAACTGCTCGCGCGCTATCAGCAGTGGCGCGCGCTCGACACGCTGTCGGTGGCGCTGGCGACCGACAGCCTCGCGCGGCTCTACGGAGTACCGGGCAAGGCGGCTTCGGCGGTGCGGCGGTTCGGCATGGCGCTGATCGACCGGGTCGGGCCGCTCAAGGAACGGCTCAACGCCGAGGCGCGGGGGACCAGCGGGGACCTGCCGCTGCTGCTGCGCGGGTTGCCGATCTAGCTATTGCAGCCGCGGGCTCTGCTCGCCGCCGCCGACCGCCAGGCGGAGGAATTGCATCAGCTGGACCAAAAGGTCGGCGCGCTCGGGCAGCAGCGCGGCCTCGAGCAAAGCCTGCTTGGCGCCGACGTCGAACGGCGCGACCTGGGCGATCGCGTTGACCAGCATCTCGTCGTCGAGGCGCTCGACCGCGCTCCAGTCGACCGTCAGCCCCATCGCATCGCCGAGCCGACGCGCCTCGCGCTCGACCTCGGCGCGCTGAGCAAGGCCGAGCGGGTCGGGGTCGCTGTCGTCGAACGCCGCGCTGTCGACGTCGGCCTGGCGATAGGGAGTGCCGACGTCGGCCTCGGCGATCAGCCGGAAGCGGGTCGAGCCCTGCAGCACTACGTTGAAGCGCCCGTCCTCCAGTTCCTCCAGCCCGACGATTTCGCCGATGCAGCCGACCCGGTAGAGCGGCGGATGCTGCGGATCGTCGCCCGAGCCCAAGGGCTGGATCATCCCGATCCGCGCCGCCCCCGCGCTCGCATCCTCGATCATCGTGCGATAGCGCGGCTCGAAGATGTGCAGCGGGATCTGGCTGCGCGGAAAGAGGATCGCCCCGCCGAGCGGAAAGAGCGGGAGCCGGAGCGGCGCGGCGCTCATGTGAACAGCAAGGCCGACAGCCGCCGCCGCTGGGTTCGCGCCCACGGGTCCTCGAGCCCCGCGGCTTCGAGCAACTGGAGGAAGCGGGCGCGGGCGGCGCCGTCGTTCCAGGCGGGGTCGCGCCCGACGATCTCGAGCAGCGCGTCGGCGGCGCCGTCGCGGTCGCCGTTGGCCATCCGTGCCCCGGCCAGCTCGAAGCGGGCCTGGTGGTCGTCGGGGTTGGCGGCGAGCCGCTGCTCGAGTTCCTCGGTCGGCTCGGCTGGGGCGGCGGCGGTCAGCGCCAGCGCGGCGCGGGCGCGGGCGAGCGCGGGGTCGCTGGCGGCGTCGGCCGGCGCGCCGTCGAGCAGCTCCTGCGCCTCGTCGGCGCGACCGGCGGCGATCAGCGCGCGCGCCAGCCCGCCGATCACCTGCGGATGCTCGGGCGCCATTTCGTGGATTTGGCGGAAGATATTCTCGGCCCGCGCCGCGTCGCCGCCGTCGAGCACTTCCTCGCCCATCGCGATCAGCGGCTCGATCTCGGCCTCGCGGGCCTGCTCCTCGCCGGGGACGTTAAGCTGGGCGATCAGCTGGTCGAGCGCCTTCTTGATCTGCCCTTCGCTGCGATAGGGGGTGAGGTCGGCGACCGGCTGCCCGCCGAAGAAGGCATAGACCGTCGGAATCGACTGGATGCGGAATTGCGCGGCAATGACCTTGTCCTGGTCGACGTCGATCTTGACCAGGCTGACGCCCTTGCCGGCATAGTCGGCGGCGACCTTCTCGAGCGTCGGGCCGAGCTGCTTGCACGGGCCACACCATTCCGCCCAGAAATCGAGGATGACGAGACCGCTCATCGACGGCTCGAGCACGTCCTTCTGGAACTTGGCGATGGCGTCGCGCTCGTCGGCGCTCAATCCCAGGGTGGCCACGGTCGGAGTTCCTGTACGGTTACGGGGTCGCCCGGCATATGAGGCGCTGGGGGCGGGGCCGCAAGGCTGGCGCGGGAAGGGGTTGCGCGGCTGCCGACCCCCTGCTAGCTGCGCGCCCTCACCCAGCCGGTCTCCGGCTCATGGCGCCAGAGCGGGCGTAGCTCAGGGGTAGAGCACAACCTTGCCAAGGTTGGGGTCGAGGGTTCGAATCCCTTCGCCCGCTCCAGTCACCGTCCGGTGGTGACCAACACTCAGCGGTGAAACTTCACTCGGCCACGATCAGCAGCGTGTCGCCGCTTTTGCGCACGGCGGGCGGCAGAATCACGCCCTGCGCGCGGGCGACGCACAGGCCCGGCGCGATGGTGGCTGCGACCGGACGCCCCGAGTCCGCCAGTCTCAGCGAATAGCCACTCGTGGGCGCGGCGACGCACAGCGTGCCTTCGCCGGGCCGCCAGGCGCGCGGGGCGACCGAAACGCGGATGGTGACCGTCCCGCTCGACAGCGCGCCCATCCGGCCGTCGGTCGCGGCGGCGCCCGGTGTCGCGGCCAGGGCAGCGCCGACGATCAGCAGGCAGGAGCAAACGCGCATCATCCATCTCCAGCCCCCCGGAGCATCATAGGACGAACACGCGGCCGTCAGGCGGATGCGGCCCAGTTCGTCGAACAGGGTTTACGCGTCGCTAACCATTTCGGTCCTAACAGCTGATTCGAGGGGAGAAGCTGTCGCAGCTTGGGACAGCATCGAGCGCCCCGACGAAAAGGTGAGCGAACACAGCGCCTTAACCGGCGCGGGGAGGCGGTTGAGACTAATTTAACGCCTGTTTGGTCCAATGCGGACCAGAGCCGATCCACTTCCGGCGGCTCCTCGAGGTCTTGGGGAAAGACATGATTCGCAACCGTTTCGCCCGGCTCCTGCCGGTCGCCCTTCTTTTCGCCACGGCTGCCGCCGGGACCGCTCAGGCGGCTACCGATGGTACGCTCGGCGCCACGTCCACCGGCACCGTTACGATCAACGCGTCGGTCGCCGGCCGCGTTCAGATCAGCAAGCTCTCCGACGTCACCTTCTCGGCGGTAGACCCGGTCAACCCGGTGTCCAACTCGCAGAACATCTGCGTGTGGAGCAACACCTCGGGCCGCAAGTACAACATCACCGCGACCGGCAACGGCACGGGCAGCGCCTTCACCCTCGCGAGCGGCCTGCTGCCGACCGCGGCCTACACCGTCGAGTTCGCCAACACCTCGGGTGCGGCGGTGACCGCGCCACTGACCAGCGGCACCGCGCTGACCGGCCAGAGCACGCTGGCGACCTCGCCGACCTGCGCGTCGGGCGTCGCCACCAGCGCGACGCTGGTCGTCAAGATGAGCTCGGCTGTACTGCAGACGATGCAGGCGAGCGCGACCTACACCGGCGTGCTGACGCTGGTCGTCGCGCCCGAGTGAGCCCGCTGGTTCCGTAAATGGCGCTTCTGAGTTCGCCATCGCGGAACCGGCAAAAGCGGGGTGGCCGCTGGCTGCCCCGCTTTTTTCTTGCCCTGCTGGGGTTGCTGGTGGCCGGCTTGCCCGCCCCAGCCGCCGCGCAGGAGAAGTTCGTCAAGATCGGCAACCTGACCGACTACAACTTCGGCACCATCACCAACCTCTCGGCCGACCGGACGCTCGCCAGCAGCGTCTGCGTCTACAGCGCCAAGACGACGCCGGGCTACAACGTCACCGCAGTCGGCAACGGAGCGGGCGGCGCCTTCACCCTCGCCGGCGGGGGCGGCACGCTCGCCTACGAAGTACAGTGGAACATGTTGCCCGACCAGGCGACCGGCACCACGCTCAGGCCCAATGTCCCGCTGACCGGCCTGCTGACCACCGCGGTCCAGGCCAATTGCAACAATGGGCCGCCGAGCAGCGCGAGCCTGATCGTGCTGCTTCGCGCCACCGCGCTGCAGGCCGCGCCGAGCGGGGCGTTCAGCGGCATCCTGACGATCATCATCGGCTCCGAATGACGTCGGCGACCTACCAGGCCGGCGCGCGCGCGCCGCTGCTCGCCGGTTGCGCGCTATTTGCGCTCGCGGCGACTCCGGCGTGGAGCGCGACCACCGCGGCGACGACTGCCGCAACCACGACACGCGCCACCGCCAGCGATGCCAGCAGCAATGTGTTCGACGCCAAGGTCAGCGCGCCCGGCGACTTCGCCGCGCTCGACGGCCCGCACGACGCGCTGATGGACGTGAACCTCGGCGAGCGGCGGCTGGGCGAGGCCTCGGTCACGATCGACCACGGCACCGTCCGCTTCAAGGACCCCGCGGCGGTCGTCGCGCTGATCCCCGACCTCATTGATCCGGCGGCGATCACCGCCGCGCTCGCCGGCCCGCTCGACAGCCATGCCGGACTGGTCTGCGGCCAGCTCAACGACCTCGATTGCGGGGTCCTCCGGCCGCCGGTCGCGGGCGTGATCCTCGACGAGGACCAGCTGCGCGTGACCGTGTTCGTCAATCCCCAGCTGCGAAAGGCGGTCGCCGAGGGCGCCACCGGCTTCCTGCCCCGGCCCGACAGTGGGCTGTCGCTGGCCAGCAACTTCGGCCTCAGCCTGTCGGGCACCGGCAGTCACACCCCGCTCTACCAGGCGCAGACCCGCAACGTCCTCGCGCTCGGCAGCGCGCGCATCCGCAGCAACGTGGCGCTGGCGTCGGGCTTCGGAGTGCTGGTCGACGACCTCGTCGCCGAGGTCGATCGTCCCGATCAGCGCTTCTCGGCGGGGCTGTTCTGGGCGCCGGGCAACGATTTCACCGGCGAGCGCCGGATCCTCGGCGCCGGCTTCGAAACCCAGCTCGACACCCGCGCAGACCGCGAGCGGCTCGAGGGGACGCCTCTGTTCCTGTTCCTTCAGCAGCCGGCGCGGGTCGAATTGCTGGTCGACGGGCGGCTGGTCGACGCGCGCTACTACGAGGCGGGCAACAACCTCATCGATACCGCGCGGCTGCCGAGCGGGTCGTATAATCTGGTGCTCCGCATCCAGGAGGGCAGCGGGCCGATCCGCGAGGAGCAGCGCTTCTTCGTTCGCAGCGCCGAGATGGCGCCGCTCGGTCGGCCCCTGTTCCACGCGATGGCGGGGCTGCTCGCCAACACCCGCCCCGGACGGCCGGTGAGCCTCGAGCGCCAGCTTTACTATAGCGGGGGCGCCAACGTCCGGCTGTCGCGCTGGCTCGGCGTCGAGGGGGGCGTCACCGGCACCTCGGACAAGGCGATCGGGCAGGCCGGCGCTTATGTCGCGACTCGGCTGGTGCGGGTCCGCGCGATCGGCTTCATGAGCAGTGCCCACGATCATGGCGGGCTGCTCCAGCTCGCCTCGGGCGACCTCGGCCGGGTTCAGTTCACGCTCGACCTCAGGCGGGTCGCCAGCCGCTCGGGCGACACCCTGCTGCCGCTCCAGGACGGCGGCTTCGGCTTTGCCGGGCGCCCGGTCGACAGCGTCGATCCGCGCGGCGGGAGCTATACGCAGCTGACCGGCAACCTCGGCCTGCAGTTCGGGCCGGTGACGATGCAGGTGACCGGCTTCTATCGCGGCCAGGCCGGCACGCGCGACTATAGCATTGGGCCGAGTGCGACCTGGCGGCTCGGACAGATCGGCGGGCTGCAGCTGACCATGTTGTCCGACCTCCAGCTTACCCGCGCCGGGATGGCCGGCTTCGTCGGCGCGCGGATGATCATGTCGCGCGGCGCCTTCACCACGGTCAGCAGCGGCGGCGGCGCTTATGGCCGCGGCGCCGACGGCAATCAGCGCGCCCGCGCGGTCACCAACGTGTCGAGCCAGTGGCAGACCCAGCCGTTCGACGACGCCCAGTTGGCGCTGACCGGCGGGCTCAACCGCGACCAGGCCGAGAGCAGCCTCCAGGGCAGCGCCAGCCTGCAGAGCCGTTTCGGCACCGCCCGCGCCGACGTCATCAAACGTTTGGGCGGCGACTTCGGCTATTCGCTCAGCATCCAGTCGGGCGGCGCGGCGCGCGGCGACGGGGTGGTGGTCGGCGGCCGCGACCTCACCGAAAGCGCGCTGATCGCCACCGTCCGCGGGCGCGGTGGCGCGTTCGAATTGCTGGTCGACGGGGTGCCGCGCGGGCGCATCATCAACGGCCGCAGCCTGCCGATCTTCCTCTCGCCCTACCGCAGCTACAAGATCCAGCTGAAGCCGTTGAGCGGGGGCGCGATCGACTTCGACCCGGCACCGCGCACGGTCACCCTTTATCCCGGCAACGTCGCCCACGCGGTGTGGACCGCGCGCAAGCTGACCACTTTGTTCGGCAAGCTGGTCGACCGCGCCGGCCAGCCGCTCGCCGGTGCGCGCCTCGCCGAAGGCACCGAGGAGATGGTCACCGCCGACAGCGGCTGGTTCCAATTCGATCGCGGCGCGGCCAAGACCTTGAACTTCGTCCGTCCGGACGGCAGCCCGTGCGCGGTGGCGCTGCCGGCGCTGCCCGCGGACAAGGATTATCTCAGCCTGGGAACGGTGACCTGCTCATGATTCGACGCCTTTGTGTCTCTGCCGCGCTCGCCGGCGCGGCGCTGTTCGCGGTGCCGCAGGCCGCGTCGGCCGACATCGTGCTGAGCCAGCTCGTGCTCGACCTCGCGCCGGGCAAGCCGGCGCGCGGCGACATCGAGATTTGGAACAACGACAAGGAGCGCGCCTACGTCGTGGTCGAGCCCTATGAGGTGCTGAACCCGGGCGCGGCGACCATGCAACGCCACGCCGATCCCGACCCCGAGAAGCTTGGCCTGCTGGTCACGCCGGCGCGGATGATCCTCGAGCCGGGCCAGCGCAAGCTGCTGCGCATCGCGGCGATCGGCGCGCTGCCGGCGCGCGAGCGGGTCTATCGGGTGACGGTCAAGCCGACCGTCGGCACGGTGCAGTCCAATGTCACCGGGTTGAAGTTGCTGATCGGCTACGACGTGCTGGTGCTGCTGCGTCCGGCAGCGCCCGCAGTGACGAAGTTGAGCGGCCGGCGCAGCGGTGACAAGCTCACCATTCGCAACGACGGCACCGCCAGCGTCGAGCTGGCGGCCGGCAAGGCCTGCGTGGCCAAGAATGTCTGCAAGGAACTGCCGGGCAAGCGGCTCTATGCCGGCGCCGAGTGGACGGTCGACGCGCCCGCCGGCACCAGCGTCGACTATGCGGTGCTGACCGCCACCGCCACCGGCCACCAGACCTTCTGACGCAGCATAAAAGAAAGGCGCCCGGGTTGCCCCGAGCGCCTTCCTTATCAGTCGCAGTGCGGTGCGAGGATCAGGCCGAGGCCTGCTCCGGCAGAGCGGTGCGCGCCTGGGCGATCAGCGCCGAGAACGCCGCACCCTCGTGCATCGCCATGTCGGCCAGGACCTTCCGGTCGAGGTCGATGTTGGAGAGCTTGAGCGCGTGCATGAACTGACCATAGGTCAGCCCTTCGGCGCGGACCGCGGCGTTGATGCGCTGGATCCAAAGGGCGCGGAAGCTGCGCTTCTTCACCTTGCGATCGCGATAGGCGTACTGCCCGGCCTTCTCGACCGCCTGGCGGGCGATGCGGATGGTGTTCTTGCGACGGCCGTAATAGCCCTTCGCCTGATCCAACAAACGCTTGTGCTTGGCGCGGGTGGTAACACCCCGTTTGACGCGTGCCATCTGTCAGAACTCCTTACTTGAGACCGTAGGGGGCCCAAAGCTTCACCCGCGCCGTATCGGCGACGGCGAGCACTTCGGTTCCGCGGTTCTGACGGATGTACTTGGCGTTGTGGCTGATCAGCCGGTGGCGCTTGCCGGCGACTCCGTGCTTCACCTTGCCAGTGGCGGTGAGCTTGAAGCGCTTCTTGACGCCGCTCTTGGTCTTGAGCTTGGGCATTTTCGTCTCCTGTGTAGTCCCTGAGCTTTCGCGCGGGACGACGGTTCTCACCTGACACGGCAGCCCTCACTGGCCGGCCCGGTGGTTTTTCCAACGATCTGGAAAGCGAGGCGCCAATAGCGGCCCTTGTCGCCAAAGGCAAGGTAAGCGGGCGAAGCCTTCCGCGCGGTTAAATCGGGTTCATCGAGGGGCGCGCCCGCGCCTCGTTCGTTTTGGCATCACCAAACCAGGGAGAGTGATGATGATCCGTTCGACGATACTGACCGCCGCGCTGGCCTGCGCCGCGCTCGCGATCCCCGCCACGGCCGACGCCAAGGGCTGCCTCAAGGGCGCCGCGGTCGGCGGTGTCGGCGGGCATATGATCGGCAGGGGCCACGCGGTGGCGGGCGCCGCCGCCGGCTGCATGGCGGGCCATATGCACGCCAAGCACAAGGCGATGAAGCACGCCTGAGGCGGCTACCAGGGGACGCGATTCCCCTGGAAGTCGAAGAACTCGCCCGAATCGGCGGTGGTGAGGCCGTCGATCACGCGGCGCATTCCGGCGATGCTCTCCTCCGGCTGGACCGGCGCATTGGGCCCGCCCATCCGCGTCTTGACCCAGCCGGGGTGGAGCACCGCGCAGGTCAGCTCGCGATTGGCGAGCGCGAGCGTCCGCCACGCCATGTTGAGCGCGGTCTTGCTCGACCGGTAGGCGAGGTAGCCGCCGCTGGTGTTGTCCTCGATCGACCCCATCCGGGTGCTCACCGCGATCAGCTTGCCGCGCGCCTGGGCGACGTTGGGCAGCAGCCGCTGGGTGAGCAGGTAGGGCGCGACCGTATTGACCGCGAGCGCGTCAAGCCACTGGCGGGCGCCGTCGGCGTCGCGCGCCTCGGTCGGGCCATAGGTGCCGGCATTGGCGATCAGCAGGTCGAGCGGCCCGTCGAGCGAAAAAGCCGCGACCGCGTCGAGGTCGGCGAGGTCGAGCTGGCGCACCTCGGCGCCGAGCGCGGTGACCTCGGCCGCCGGCTCGCGCGTGGTCGCCACCACCTCCCACCGGTCGCGGGCGAACTGGCGCACGAATTCGAGCCCGAGACCGCGATTGGCACCGGTGATGAGCACTCTGGGCATGGGAAAATCCTCTTAGTCGAACAGGCTCGAAACGCTCGACTCGTCGGCAATTCTCCGCATCGCCTCGGCGAGCAGGGGGGCGATGGTCAGGCGGCGGATCTTGTCGTGCGCAGCACTGTCGCCGGCGTAGATCGAATCGGTCACCACCAGTTCGGTCAGTTCGCTCTGCGCGACGCGCGCCGCCGCCCCGCCCGACAGCACGCCGTGGGTGACGTAAGCGACGACCTCGGTCGCCCCCTGCTGCTTCAAGGCGGCGGCGGCGTTGCACAGCGTGCCGGCCGAATCGACGATGTCGTCGATCAGCACGCAGAAGCGGCCCGAGACGTCGCCGATAATGTTCATCACTTCCGATTCGCCCGCGCGCTCGCGGCGCTTGTCGACGATCGCCAGCGGGGCGTTGTCGAGCCGCTTGGCGAGGCTGCGCGCGCGGACCACGCCGCCGACGTCGGGGGAAACCACGGTGATCGGCTGGTCGGCGAAGCGCGCCTGGATGTCGGCGCTCATTACCGGGGCGCCGAACAGATTGTCGGTCGGGATGTCGAAGAAGCCCTGGATCTGCCCGGCATGGAGGTCGACGCTCAGCACCCGGTCGGCGCCGGCCTTGGTGATGAGATTGGCGACCAGCTTGGCTGAGATGGGGGTGCGCGGCCCGGGCTTCCGGTCCTGGCGGGCGTAGCCGAAGTAAGGCACCACCGCGGTGATCCGCTTGGCCGACGCGCGGCGCAGCGCGTCGATGCAGATCAGCAATTCCATCAAATTGTCGTTGGCGGGGTAGCTGGTCGGCTGGATCAGGAAGACGTCCTCGCCGCGGACATTCTCGTGGATCTCGACGAAAATCTCCTCGTCGGCGAAGCGGCGGACGCTGGCCTGTGTGAGCGGAAGCTCGAGATAGTCGCTGATCGCCTTGGCGAGCGGCAGGTTCGAATTGCCGGCGAGAATCTTCATGATGTGAGCGGCCCCTTCGCGTGACGCCACCGCTCCTAGCGACCCCATGCGTTGGACGGAAGGGCGCGAACCGCTAGAGGCTGCGCATGACCGATCGGCTGACCATCGCGCTCGCCCAGATGAATCAGACGGTGGGCGACCTCGCCGGCAACGCCGCCGCGATCCTGGCGATGCGCGAGGCGGCGGCTGGAGCCGACCTGCTGCTGGTGCCCGAGCTGCAGCTGACCGGCTATCCGCCCGAGGATCTGGTGCTCAAGCCAAGCTTCCTCCGCCGCACCGCTGAGGAAGCGGCGAAGCTGGTGGCGGCGACCGCCGCGCCCGGCCCGGCGGTCGCCTTCGGCTCGATCGTGGTGCGCGAGGGGCGCGCTCATAATGCCATGATCGTCGCCGACGAGGGGCGCGAGCTGTTCGTCACCTTGAAACGCGAGCTGCCCAACTACGGCACCTTCGACGAGAAGCGCGTCTTTACCCCCGGCCCGCTGCCCGAAGTGTTCACTTTCAAGGGCGTGCGGATCGGCATCCCGATCTGCGAGGACATCTGGCTCGAGGACGTCTGCCAGCATCTGGCCGCGGCGGGCGCCGAGCTATTCCTCGTCCCCAACGGCAGCCCTTACGAGCTCGACAAGGACGCCATCCGCCGGACACTGGTCGAGGAGCGCGTGCGCACCTCCGGACGGCCGATGGCCTATCTCAACCGGGTCGGCGGGCAGGACGAGCTGGCGTTCGACGGCTCGTCCTTCGTGGTCAACGCCGACGGCCGACTGGTGGTCCAGCTGCCCGATTGGAAGGAGCAGCTGGTCCTCACCGAATGGGCGCGCGAGGAGTCCGGCTGGACCTGCTACACCCGACTGCACAACCCGCTCGATCACTTCCCGCAGGACATCTACCACGCGATGACCGTGGGGTTGCGCGACTATGTGAATCGCAACGGCTTCCCCGGCGTGCTGCTCGGCCTGTCGGGCGGAATCGATAGCGCGCTGTCGGCGGCGGTGGCGGTCGACGCGCTCGGCGCCGACCGGGTGTGGTGCGTGATGATGCCGTCGGCCTACACCCATTCGACCAGCGTCGAGGATGCGCAGGAGTGCGCGCGGCTGCTCGGTTGCCGCCATGACGTCATCCCGATCCTGCCCGCGATCGAGGCGGTCGCGGGGATGATGAAGCAGAGCTACGGCGACCGCCCGCCCGGCCTCGCTGAGGAGAATACCCAGGCGCGGCTGCGAATGGTGGTGCTGATGGGCCTGAGCAACAAGTTCGGTCACATGCTGCTGACCACCGGTAACAAGAGCGAGATGAGCGTCGGTTATTCGACCCTCTACGGCGATCTGGCGGGCGGCTATTCGGTGCTCAAGGACGCTTACAAGTCGACCGTCTTCGCGCTGTCGCGCTGGCGCAACGGCCATCGGCCCGAGGACGCGCTGGGGCCGAGCGGGCCGGTGATGCCGCAGCGGGTGATCGACAAGCCGCCCTCGGCCGAACTGCGCCCCGACCAGAAGGACGAGGACAGCCTGCCGCCCTACAGCCTGCTCGACCCGATCCTCGAAGGGCTGGTCGACCAGGAGAAGAGCGTCGCCGAGGTCGTCGAAGCGACCGGAGCCGACCGCGCGATCGTGGCGGAAATGGAGAAGCTCGTCCTTCGTGCGGAGTACAAGCGCCGCCAGGCCCCGCCGGGGGTCAAGATCGGCAGTCGCAACTTCGGCCGCGACCGCCGCTACCCGATCACCAACGCCTTTCGCACCGGTTCGTAGCTGATAAGGTCACGCTTTTCCTGGCGGGGGCGTGGAATGTTCCGGACGGTTCGACACTGGTGGAGCGAGGGCAGCGGCCAGCACACCGCGCGCCTGTTCGTGTTCGAACTCACCGTCGTCATCGCCGGCGTGCTGATCGCGCAGGGGTTGGCGAACGCGGTGACTGAACGAGGGCAGCAGGCGCAGATGGAAGACTCGCGCCGCCGCGCGAGGCGTCAGCTCGGCGATAATCTGGCTTATGGCCTTGCATGGAAGGCAGCTATTCCTTGCCTCGACCAGCGCATGCAGAACGTCATACGATCCGACCCGTTGCATCCGATGAGCAAGGAAATGCTGGAACGGCCGCGGATGGCGGCCTTCTATGTCGACGAAATCGACAACCAGTCCGAATTGTTGATGCGTCAGCGACATGGCGACGCCGACGCCGATAAGATTAAGCAGGCGTCAGCTGACATCGCCCTTGCTCAGCATAATGTCGACGCGATCATCCATGCCTGGGGTAGACTCAGCCTGCTCGACCCGACCTTCGGTAAACCGAGTGACGCGGACCGAACGGTGGCGCGAGCAGCGGCGGCGGACGTCCGCGCCGAACTGCGAGGCTTGGATTTCCTGATCGGAGAACTCGGCAAGATCGCGCAAACGACAGGTGTCGCGTCGCACACCGAGGATCGCATTCGACCGGCTCGGACATGCGAAGAGATGTGGCGCAGCAATGCCACTTACGTTTCGCTGTGATCGACGAGTAGCTATGGCCCGAAAGCCGCGTCTGCTTTAGCCGGACCTCATGACCTTCGTCACCCGTTTCGCGCCGTCCCCCACCGGTCGGCTCCACGCCGGCAACATTCGTACTGCGCTCCACAATTTCCTTTTCGCGCGCAAGCATGGCGGCCGGTTCCTGCTGCGGATCGACGATACCGATGCCGAGCGCTCGACCGCCGAGCATGAGCAGGCGATCCGCGACGACCTCGGTTGGCTCGGGCTCAGCTTCGACGACAGTGTCCGCCAGTCCGAGCGGTTTGCGCTGTACGGGCGCGAGTTCGAGCGGCTGCGCGAAGGTGGCCGCGTCTATGCCTGCTACGAAACTCCCGAGGAACTCGACCTTCGCCGCAAGATCCTGCTCGGGCGCGGGTTGCCGCCGGTCTACGAGCGACCCGATGGCGAGAATGCAGCGGTCGAGGGGCGGGCCCCGCACTGGCGCTTCCGGCTCGACCATGACGCGCCGATCGGCTGGACCGACCTCATCCGCGGCGAGCAGAAGTTCGATCCCAAGCTGCTCAGCGATCCAGTCATCCGCCGCGCCGACGGGAGCTGGCTTTACCTGCTGCCGAGCGTGATCGACGATATCGACCTTGGCGTCACCCACATCGTCCGCGGCGAGGACCATGTCTCGAACAGCGCAGTGCAGCTGCAGATGTTCGCCGCGCTCGGCGCGCCGGCGCCGCAACTGGCGCACGAGGCGCTGCTGGTCGCGGCCGAGGGCAAGCTGAGCAAGCGGCTCGGCGCGAGCGGGGTGCCCGCACTGCAGGAGGCGGGGCTCGAGCCGATGGCGCTGCTGTCGCTGCTCGCGCGGCTCGGTACCTCGCAGCCGGTCGAGCCGGTTGCCGACTTGGGCCAGCTCGCCGAGACGTTCGACTTCGCCCACTTCGGCCGCGCGCCGGCGCATTTCGATTTGCATGAGGTCGAGCTGCTCAACGCCCGCTTGCTCCACCAGCTGCCGTACGCGGCGGTTGCCGAGCGACTCCCTGCTGAGGTGAGCGAAGAGGATTGGCTTTTACTCCGCTCGGCGCTGCACCGGCTGGATGAGATCGGCGAGTGGCTGCCGGTGCTGGGTGGGGACATCGCCGCGCCCGACCTCACGCCCGACGATCGCGCCTACCTCGGCGAGGCGTTGGCGCTGCTGCCATCACTCGGCTGGGACGACGACCCGTGGCACCAGCTCACCGCCGCACTCAAGGAGCGCACGGGGCGCAAGGGCAAGGCGCTGTTCCTGCCGCTGCGCCGCGCGCTGACCGGGCGCGACTCGGGGCCCGAGATGGCGCCGCTGTTCAAGCGGCTCGGTCCCGACCTCGCCAATGCCCGGCTGACCGCCGCCAGCATCTAAGCGCGTCATGAGACACTGTTACATTTCGCTTGCACGACTCACGTGATGATGTAACATTAATTCTCCTCAGCGAGGAGACGTGCCATGCTTGCCTATGCCGCACACCGCCGGGTTCACCGGCAACTCAGCCCCGCCACCCTGATCGCGATCGTCGGCGTCCATGCCGTCGCCCTGACGCTGGTCGCGCTCGCCAAGATGGACGTGGTGCGTATCCCGAACGTCATCACGACCACCTATCGCGTGCCGCCCGAGATCGATCCGCCGCCTGAGCAGACGGTCAAGCCGAAGCCGCAGCCGGTCACCCACCCGACCGAATCCAACATCGACCGTTTCAAGCCGATCATTCCCCCACCGCCCAGCGGTGGCCAGACGCTCGACCCCGGGCCGATCGTGGTCGACCCCGGCCCGACCATCGGCCTGGGCACCGATACGGGAGCCGGGCCAGTACTGCCGCCCAAGCCACCGACGATCGTCATGCCCAAGCCGACCGCGCCGGTGCTCGCCACCCCCGCCGACCAGCTTCGCCCGCCCTATCCCGAGGAGAAGCGCCGGCTCGAGCAGGAGGCGACGTTGCGACTCCGGCTGGCGATCGATCCGCGCGGGCGGGTCACCGCGGTCGATCCGGACGGCCCGGCCGACCCCGCTTTCCTCGCCTCGGCGCGCAGTCACCTCATCCGATACTGGCGCTATCTGCCGGCCACCGAAGACGGCCAGCCGGTCGCGACGAGTATCGTGGTGACGCTCCGCTTCCGCCTCGACGACGAGGGATGAGCGACGGCTGGCGGGGGAGCGCGGCAGCGCCTATCTAGACGCCATGCCCGTCTTCCCCCGCCCGTCCACCCCGCGCGCCGCCTGGAACGACCTGCGCGCCTTCATGCGCCGCCGCAGCCGCGAGCAGACCATCGGCGCGGTTCTCGCGCTGGTCGCCACCGCGGCGATCGTGGTCGCCTTTTACTTCGACCCCAAGGTCAACACCGCGCCGCCGCCGCAGGTGATCTACGTCGAGAGCTTCCGCGCCGACCGCACCGACGCGCAGATCGTCGCCGACCAGAAGAAGGACCAGGCGAAAAAGGACGCCGCCGCGGCCGACCGCCAGCGCCAGTTCAAGGAGCTCGGGAATCAGCTCGGCATCAAGTGAGGCCGCGGCGATGGCCGAGGCGCTGCGCCTTGGCGAGGAGGCGCGTGGTAGCACGGCGCCCAATCCCAACGTCGGCTGCGTCATCCTCGATGGCGACACGGTCGTCGGCCGCGGCGCGACCCAGCCCGGCGGCCGGCCTCATGCCGAGGCAGTCGCGCTGGCCGAGGCGGGGGAGCGGGCGCGGGGGGCGACGCTGGTCACCACGCTCGAACCCTGCGCGCACCGCAGTCACCGCGGTCCGGCCTGCGCGCATTTGATCGTCGAGGCCGGCGTCGGCCGGGTAGTTGCCGCAATCGAGGATCCCGATCCGCGCACCGCCGGCGGGGGCTTCGCGATCCTGCGCGAGGCGGGGATCGAAGTCGGGGTGGGGCTCGACGCTGACGCAGCGCGGGAGGGGCTGGCGGGCTGGCTTACCCGGCTGGCGCTCGGTCGGCCGCGCATCACGCTCAAGCTCGCGCTGTCGATCGACGGCAAGATCGCGTTGCCGTCGGGCGAATCGAAATGGATCACCGGCGAGGACGCGCGCGCCCATGTCCACCTCGAGCGAGCGCGCTCGGACATGATCCTGGTCGGGCGCGGCACGCTGCAGGCCGACCAGCCGCGGCTCGACGTCCGCCTGCCCGGGCTCGAGGAGCGCTCGCCGCGCCGCGCCCTGCTCACCCGCGGCGAGCCGGTCGAAGGATGGGAGACGCTGCATTCGCCGCAGGACGTGTTCCGACTTCATGACGTCAACGATTTGCTGGTCGAGGGCGGCTCGGCCACCGCCACCGCCTTCCTTGCCGCCGACCTCGTCGACCGCATCCTCCTCTACCGCGCACCGATCATCATCGGTGAGGGGCGGCAGAGCGTGGGCTACATCGGCCTCGACGCGATCGGCGACGCGCACGGCCGCTGGGAAGCGCGCGACGGGCGCTCGCTTGGCATCGACCGGCTCGAAGTCTACGAGCGCGTCCGCACCAGCTGAGGCCCGCATATGTTCACCGGCATCGTCACCGACATCGGCACCGTCCGCTCCGCCGAGGAGCGCGGCGACCTCAGGCTGGTGATCGGCTGCGGCTATGACATGGCCGGGGTCGCGCTGGGCGCCTCGATCGCCTGCTCCGGCTGCTGTCTGACCGTGGTCGACAAGGGCAACGACTGGTTCGCGGTCGACGTCTCGGCCGAGACCCGTAGCAAGACCGCCGCCGGCCTGTGGCAGGAAGGCGCGCGGCTCAACCTCGAGCGCGCGCTCAGGATGGGCGACGAGCTCGGCGGCCATCTGGTCACCGGGCATGTCGACGGGCTGGGCGAGGTGCTCGGCGTCTGTCCCGAAGGCGACAGCCTGCGGGTCGGGATCCGTGTCCCCGCCGCGCTCGGGCCAATGCTCGCGCCCAAGGGGTCGATCACGCTCGACGGCGTGTCGCTGACCGTCAACGAGGTCCGCGACGAGGCCGACGGCACCCACTTTGCAGTCAATCTCATCCCCCACACCGCGCATGAGACCACGCTCGGCAATATCGCAGCCGGACGACAGCTCAATGTCGAGATCGACGTGCTGGCGCGCTATCTCGACCGGATGATGGCAGAGCGCGCACAGCGCTGAGGCATATTTCATGTTCGCCTATCACACTACAGTGTGATATTGCGTCGTCATGTCTACCAGTCTGATCGAGCGGCTCACCGCCATCATCGACACGGGCGAGGTCAGCCGGTCCGGCCTCGCCCGTGCCGCCGGCCTCCACCCCAACAGCTTGCGCAAGCTCGGCCAGCCCGACTGGAATCCGACCGCTGACACGCTTGGCCGGCTCGAGCGGCTGTTGAAGCGTGGGACGACCGAGGTTCTCGTCGGCGCCGAGCAGATCATCGACGAGGCGCGCAACGGGCGGATGTTCATCCTGGTCGACGACGACGACCGCGAAAATGAGGGTGACCTCATCATCCCGGCGCAGATGGCGACCCCCGACGCGATCAACTTCATGGCGCGCCACGGCCGCGGGCTGATCTGCCTCGCCCTGACCAGCGACCGGGTCGAACAGCTTCAGCTGCCGCTGATGGCGCGCAAGAACGGCACCCGGCACGAGACCGCCTTCACCGTCTCGATCGAGGCACGCACCGGGGTGACAACCGGGATCAGCGCCGCCGACCGCGCGCGGACCATCGCGGTCGCCATCGATTCGGCCAACGGCGCCGACGCCTTGGTCAGCCCGGGCCATGTCTTCCCGCTGGTCGCGCGCGCCGGCGGGGTGCTCGTCCGCGCCGGCCACACCGAGGCCGCGGTCGACGTCTCGCGGCTCGCTGGCCTCAACCCCTCGGGCGTCATCTGCGAGATCATGAACGAGGATGGGACCATGGCCCGCCTCGACGAATTGATCGACTTCGCCCGGATGCACGGGCTCAAGATCGGCACGATCCGCGACCTCATCGCCTACCGCCTCAAGAAGGATAATATGGTCGAGCGGGTCGCCGAGACCGGCTTCACCTCGACCGGTGGCGCGACCTGGCAGGCGCAGGTGTTCCGCGACAAGGCGACCGGCGCCGAGCAGCTCGCGCTGGTTCTCGGCCCGCTCGACGTCACCCAGCCGGTGCTGGTGCGGATGCACAGCCTCGACCTGTTCGCGGACGTGCTCGGCGAGCCGGGGCAGCGCGGCGGGCTGCTCCAGCGGGCGATGCGGATGATCGAGGCAGCGGGAAGCGGGGTGATCGTCGCGCTCCACGCCGCCGCGCCGGGTTCACTCAGCCATTCGGCCGATCGCCGCTCGGGCAAGGAAGTCGAGGAAGGCGAAATGCTGCGCAGCTACGGTGTCGGTGCGCAGATCCTCGCTGCACTCGGCATCCACGACATGGTCTTGCTGTCGAATACGCGGCACCAGCCGGTCGGCCTGTCGGGCTACGGTCTGTCGATCGTCGAGGAACGCTGCATCCCTGAGGAGACCCACTGATGGCCCGCGTGCTGATCGTCGAGGCGCGTTATTATGCGCATCTCAATGACATGCTGCTCAAGGGGGCGAAGGCCGCGCTCAAGGGGCATGAGGTCGAGGTGCTGACGGTGCCCGGCGCGATCGAAGTGCCCGGCGCGATCGCGCTCGCCGCCGAGAGCGGACGCTACGATGCGTTCGTCGCCTTGGGCGTGGTGATCCGCGGCGAGACCTATCATTTCGAGATCGTTGCCGGCGAAAGCGCGCGCGGGATCATGGCGCTGACGATGGACGGGGTCGCCATCGGCAACGGCATCCTCACCACCGAGAACGAAGCCCAGGCGATCGCCCGCGCCGATCCGGGCCAGGGCGACAAGGGCGGCGGCGCCGCGCAGGCGGCGCTGGCGCTCTTCCAGGTGCGCGAACGCTTCGCTTAGCTCAGCGCGAGCAATACCTCGTTGCGGCGGAGCGGCGGCGGGATCATCGGCGAATTGTAAAAGGCATATTCGGGCTCGGTCGGGAGCGCCTTTTCGCCGTGCCGTTCGAGCCAGCCACGCAAAGCGTCCTCATTCGCCAGCAATTTGTCGTCGTCGGCCACGCCCGAGAAGCGGACCGCGCCGACCCGGCGCTCGGGCAATTCGACGATCGCGATTCCCGTGGGCGGGGGCGGCAGATCGGCGGCGCTGCGGCCCTCGGGCATGACGAAGCGCACGCGCCAGCCACCCTCGACCGCATCGTCGAAGACGGGCGGGTCGCTCGCCATCGGATTGCCGCCGTCCTGGAACACCGGCACCGTCATCGGCAATTTCTCGCCGCCGCGCGACTTGGCGAAGATGTAGTCGGCGAGCCGGCGGAAGCCTTCGCTCAGCGCATTCTTGCGGCCGCCGCGGACGACCGTCTCGGCGACGGTGATCGCCGGATAGGCGCGCACCTCGAAGCCGCGTTCGCTGACCAGCACGCGATAGTCGGGCCCCGGCGTCGCTTTCTCCTGGAGGACGTAGGCGATGCCGAGCCCGACCAGCGCGCTGCCGGCGAGCGCGGCGCCCGCTTTCCAGTTGAAGGCGGGACGCGGCGCGGCGCGCTTGGCGGGCGATTTTTTGGTCGTGCTGGTCTTGGCCATGCGGCCTCAACCGGTTCAGGCGGCCTGCTGTTCCGCCATCGCTGGATAGTCGGTGTAGCCCACGGGTCCTTCCGAATAGAGCGTCGGCACGTCGGGCACCTGCAGCGCGGCGTCCTGGCGGAGCCGCGCGACAAGGTCGGGGTTGGCAATGAACGGCCGCCCGAAGCTGATCGCGTCGGCGACCCCCTCCTTCAGCCGCGCCTCGGCGCTGTCGTGGACATAGTCGCTGTTGAGGATGATCGCGCCGTCGAACAAGGGCCGGATGAGGTGGCTGACCGGGGGAACGTCGGTAGCGGCGAAGGTCGATTGCGGGCCCGGCTCGCGCAGTTCGAGGCTGGCGATACCGAGCTTGCCGAGGACGCGGCCGGCCTCGACGAAGATGGCTTCGGGATCGCTGTCGTTGCAGCCCTGCGACTCGCCGTTGGGACTGAGGCGCACGTGGGTGCGGTCGGCGCCGACCTCGGCCACCAGCGCCTCGACCACTTCGCGCAGCAGGCGGGTGCGGTTCTCGACCGGGCCGCCATAGTCGTCGGTGCGAAGGTTGGTCCCGTCACGCAGGAATTGGTCGATCAGATAGCCGTTGGCGGCGTGAAGCTGGACCCCGTCGAAGCCGCCGGCGATCGCGTTGCGCGCGGCGCGGACATAGTCGGCGGTGATGCGCTTGATGTCGTCGAGGGTGGCGGCGCGGGCTTCCTCATAGGGCTTCTTGCCCTCGTAGGTGTGCGCCTTGTGCGGGGCGGTGGTGACGCTGGCCGAGACCGGCTGTCCGCCGCCCAAGTCCGAGTGGACCAGCCGGCCCATGTGCCACAGCTGGGCGACGATCCGGCCGCCGGCGGCGTGAACGGCGTCGGTGACAATCTTCCAGCCGTCGACCTGCTCGTCGTTCCACAGGCCGGGCGCGTTCGGCCAGCCGAGCCCTTCGCGGCTGATCCCGGTCGCCTCGGAGATGATCAGCCCGGCGGCGGCGCGCTGGCTGTAATATTCGGCCATCAGTGCGTTGGGCACGCCCGCGCGGCCGGCGCGCCCGCGGGTGAGCGGGGCCATCACGATGCGGTTGGGAAGCTGGAGCGATCCGACGGTCAGCGGATCGAAGAGGTCGGCCATGAGGGGAAAGTCCTTGTCGCTGCTGCGGTCGCCTGGCGGGCTGGAGCGACAGATAGGGTGCCGCCCCGCTCCTGCTAAGTCGCAGCCGCAGTTTTCTTGTGCGGCGCAATAAGACGGCTATCAGGCTCGCATCCCTCGCCGGAGCCCCATGTCGCAACCCATCCGCCCGCGTGCGTTCGTCGCCCTGCTGCTCGGCAATGTCGCGCTGGCGTTCGGGCCGTGGATAGTGCGGCTGTCGGGGGTCGGGCCGGCCACCGCAGGGGTCTGGCGGTTGCTGCTCGCGGTGCCGTTCCTGTGGCTGATCGCGGTGGCGACGAAGCAGCGGCCGCACTGGCCCGGCGCCGCGCTGGCCGGGGCGATCGCGCTCGCTGCGTTCTTTTTCGCCGCCGACCTTGCCGCGTGGCATGCGGGGATCGGGCTGACCAAGCTCGGCAATGCGACGCTGTTCGGCAATGTCGCGAGCTTTGCCTTCGCCGGTTGGGGGTTGTGGATCGCGCGCTCGTGGCCGACCCGGCTGCAGGCGGCGGCGCTCGTGCTGGCGCTGGTCGGCACGGTGCTGCTGATGGTGAAGAGCGCCGAGTTGAGTGCCGGCAACCTCCACGGCGACCTGCTCTCGCTGCTCGCGGGGCTGCTCTACACCGGATATCTGATCGGGGTGGAGCGGATCCGCGGCACGCTTCAGCCCTTGCCGCTGCTGATCCTCGCCAGCTTGTTCGGCGCCGCTTACCTGCTCCCGCTCGCCCTCATGACCGGCGAGCGGCTGGTGCCGGCGGACTGGACGTGGGTGCTGCTGCTCGCGCTCGGCAGCCAGGTGATCGGGCAGGGCCTGCTGGTCTATGCTCTGGGCGAGGTGCCGCCGCTGGTGGTCGGCCTCACCCTGCTGACCCAGCCGGCGGTGTCGGCACTGATCGGCTGGATTGTCTATCGTGAGCGGCTAACCCTGCTCGACTTCGTCGGGGCCGGCGCGATTGCGGTCGCGCTGGTGCTGGTGCGCTTGCGTCCGCGCGCCGCCGGTTCCACTTAGCCGGGCATGGACGAGATCACCCCGCTCGAGCGTATCCGCCGCCAGCTTAGCTTGGCGGTCGGCGAGAATGCCGTGTTCGACGGCTGGACCGCGACCGCCGTCGAGGCCGCCGCCGCCGCGCAAGGGGTCCCGCTCGAGCAGGCGCGGCTGGCGATGCCCAAGGACGCGGTCAGGCTGATCGACCTTTACGGCCAGGCGATCGACCGCGCGCTGACCGAAGCCTTCCTGCCCGAGCGGATCGCGGCGATGAAGATCCGCGCGCGCATCCGCGAATTGCTGTGGGCGCGACTCCAGCTCCAGGCGCCGGCCAAGGAAGCGATTCGCCGCGCGCTTGCCACCCTCGCCATGCCGCAGAATCTGCCCGCCGCCGCGAAGCTGTCGTGGCGGACTGCCGACCACCTCTGGCGCCTCGCCGGTGATACGGCGACCGACTTTAATCACTACACCAAGCGGCTGACGCTAGGGGCCGTCTATGGCTCGACCCTGCTCGCCTGGCTGCAGGACGACAGCGAGGACGGCGCCGCCACCGCGGCCTTCCTCGACCGCCGGATCGACGAGGTGATGCGCTTCGAAGGGGTCAAGGCGCGCTGGCGCGACGGGGCCGAGCGGCGGCCGAGCCTGACGCGCTTCGTCGCGCGGTTGCGCTACCCGCCGCGCTAATCGAATCCCTTATTGAGAGTGAGTGGCGTTTTCACTTTACGCCCACTATCGTTATTGATAATCAGTCGCAGCAATGACGCTCCACCACAACTCGGCGAGCTTTTCGCTCCCCCTCGACCAGCTGCCGCTGGGCGGCCGGGGCCGAGTCGAGCTGGTCGACTGGAGCGCGCTCGAGGCGGGCGATGCCTGCCGGCTCAAGCATTTCGGGTTCGACGAGGGCGTGCTGGTCGAATCGCTGCATTCGGGCCCGGTCGGGCGCGACCCGCTGGCGGTGAAAGTCGGCCGGATGACGGTCGCCATTCGCCGCATCCACGCCCACGCCATCCGAGTCGTCCCGGGCGCCTGACGGACTTTCAGCCGTGACACCCGCACCACTGGTCGCGGTGGTCGGCAATCCCAATGCCGGCAAGAGCGCGCTGTTCAACGCCCTAACCGGCGCGCGCCAGAAGGTCGGCAATTATCCCGGCGTCACCGTCGAGCGGAAGAGCGGCCGCACCGCGTTCGCCGACGGCCGCCCGATCGAGCTGGTCGACCTCCCCGGGGCCTATGGCTTCGATCCTTCCAGCCCCGACGAAGCGGTTACCCGCGACGTGCTGCTCGGCCGCTTCGCCGGCGAGCGTCGGCCCGACGCGCTACTGATCGTGGTCGACGCCTCCAACCTCGACAATCATCTCCGCTTCGCGCTCCAGTTGATCGCGCTCGGGCTGCCGACGGTGGTCGCCTTGAACATGATCGACATGGCCCGCCGCGACGGGCTCGAGCTCAGCGCCGACCGCCTGGCCGAGCTGCTCGGCGTGCCGGTGATCGAGACGGTGGCGGTCCGCCGCAAAGGCATGGAGCAGGTTCGCGACGCGCTCCAGGCGGCGCTCGGCCAGCCCCGCCGCGCCGCCGTCGAACCGCCCGCCGATGTCAGCCGCGAGGCGCGCCGCATTTCCTTCGCCGCGGTGGTGACCGAAACCCCGACCCGCCGCTGGACCCACCAGCTCGACCGCGTGCTGCTCCACCCGGTGGTCGGACCGCTGATCTTCTTCGCCGTCATGTTCGTCATGTTCCAGGCGGTGTTCACCTGGTCCGAAGCCCCCAAGGGGTGGATCGAGGATGGCATCGCCTGGCTCGGCGACGGGGTCAGCGCGCGGCTGCCCGCCGGGGGGGTGCGCTCGCTGCTGGTCGACGGGGTGCTCGGCGGGGTCGGGGCGGTGGTCACCTTCCTCCCGCAAATCCTCGTCCTGTTTTTCTTCATCCTGCTGCTCGAAGGCACCGGCTACATGGTCCGCGCCGCCTTCCTGATGGACCGGCTGATGAGCCGCGCGGGCCTGTCGGGCCGCGCCTTCATCCCTTTGCTGTCGAGCTTTGCTTGCGCGGTCCCCGGGATCATGGCGACCCGGACTATCGACAATGACAAGGAGCGGCTGACGACCATCCTGGTCGCGCCGCTGATGACCTGTTCGGCGCGGCTGCCGGTCTACACGCTGGTGATCGGCGCCTTCATCCCCAACCGGCCGGTGTTGGCGCTGTTCGGGCTGCAGGGCCTGGTGATGTTCTGCCTCTACATCGCCGGAATCGTCGGCGCGCTCGGCGTCGCGCTGGTCCTCCGCCGCACGGTGGCGAAGGGCGCATCGAGCAGCTTCATGATGGAGCTGCCCAAATATCAGATGCCCGGGATCAAGGACGTCGCGCTCGGCCTGTGGCAGCGGGCGGTGATCTTCTTGAAGCGCGCGGGCGGCATCATCCTCGTCAGCACACTGGTGCTGTGGGCGCTTGCCAGCTTCCCCCAGGCCGCGCCGGGGCAGAAGCAGAGCGAGGTCTCGGTCGCCGGCAAGATTGCCAGCGGGATCGAGGTCGTGGTTCGGCCGATCGGCTTCAACCACGACATCGCGCTGGCGCTTCTCCCTGCCATGGCCGCGCGCGAGGTGGCGGTGAGCGCGATCGCCACCGTCTATGCGCTCGACCAGAGCGACGACCAGAAGCTCGAGCAGACGCTCAGCCAGCGGCTCGGCGGAGCATGGCCGCTGCCGACCGCGCTGGCGTTCCTCGCCTGGTTCGTGTTTGCGCCGCAGTGCATCTCGACCATCGCGGTCACCAGGCGCGAAACCAATGGGTGGAAATGGCCGCTGTTCATGGTCGGCTACATGTTCGCGCTCGCCTATGTCGCGGCGGGTGTCACCTACTGGACGGCGGTCGCGCTCGGCCTATAGCTGACCCTCGAGATTCGAGGAGTTTGCACATGGCGGGCGTCAACAAGGTCATCATCGTCGGCAACCTGGGGCAGGACCCGGAAAGCCGCAGCTTTTCCAACGGCGGCGAGGTGGTGAACCTGCGCATCGCGACGTCGGAGAATTGGAAGGACCGCGACGGCAACCGCCAGGAAAAGACCGAATGGCACTCGGTCGCCATCTTCAACGAGAACCTCGGCCGCGTCGCCAAGAGCTACCTCAAGAAGGGCAGCAAGGTGTACATCGAGGGCCAGCTGCAGACCCGCAAGTGGCAGGACCAGAATGGCGCCGACCGCTATTCGACCGAGATCGTGCTCGGCAAGTTCCGCGGGGAATTGGTGCTGCTTGATTCGCGCGAAGGTGGCGGTGGCGGTTTCGGCGGTGGCCGCGGCAGCAGCCAAGACGACGGCGGCTTCGGCTCGGGCGGCTACAGCGGCGGTGGCGGCCGCGGCGGCGCCAGCTCGGGCTCGCGTCCACAGCCGGCGGCGTTCGACAGCGACCTCGACGACGACGTCCCGTTCTAGGCGAAACTCACCCCTTTTTCAGCGCCGCCAGCGCCGCGAACGGGCCAGCTTGCTCTTCGCTCAGCACGCCCGCTTCGCGCAGCGCTTCGTCGGCGTTGGGGCTGCGCGGATAGGGATCGAGGCTGAGCGCCAACGTGTCGGCCAGCGCGGCGCCGAGGTCGATCGCCGCGCCGTCGTGGAAGACGACGTCGCAATCCTCGTCGCTCAAGTCGATTTCGCCCTCGGCGGCGGCGCCCGGCTCGGGAACAAATTTGAGGTCGAACGGCTCGTCGACATGAACCGGCAGCGGCTCGTCCGTTGCGACACAACGCTGTTCGAGCGCGCCGCGCAGGCGGCCGTGGGCGCGGACCTGGTCGCCCTGTCGCTCGAGCGCGACATGCGCCTCGAGCCGCTCGAGCGAGGCGAGGTCGAGCCGCGCGGCGATCGCCGCCCGTTCGGCCTCGTCGGCGGCCAGGTCGAGCCGCAGCCCGTCGCGCAGCTGGTGGAGCGGCAGCGATTCACTGAAGGCGCTCACGGCAGCCGCCCCGCGCCCAGCGAATCGTCGCTGCTCGCCTCGAGCCCGGCCCACAGGTCGCGCAGCCGGCGTTCGACGAAGTCGAGCGCGTCGGGGTTGGGCGCGGTACCGCGAAACACACTGCGCTCGGTGACCGCGGGCCAGCTCTCGCTGCCGTCGATTGCCCGCCGCCACGCGCCGATCCGGCCGCCCAGTGCGCCGACCAGTCCGCCGACCTTCTTGCCCATCACCGGGTCGCCGGTGCCCATCTGACGGTGCTGCGCGTCCATGTCGGCGACGAACGCCTCGGCCAGCGAGACGCTCAGCATTCGCGCCGGCTCGGCCCCGCGCTCGAGCCGGAGGTCGACCAGCGCGAGCAAGGTTGCGAGCATCGAGAAGCGCCCTTCGAGCGTGTCGGGGACTTCGCCCGCGACATACCATTCGGTCGTCCGCGCCTTGGCCACCACCGCGGCGTAAAGCGCCTGTGCGATCGGCTCGTCACGGCGGAACAGCCGCATCAGCGACGCCATCTCCCGTTTATCCTTCGTTCAGCCGCCGCGCGGCAGGGCCCGCAAGGCTTGCGCCGCGGGGTCGGCCAAGGATATTGAGCCCGTCGCACATCCGTGCAAGGCCGCCTGGCCCATTGCCGGTTTCTGCCGAGAAAAAAGGTTTCCATGATCCGCACCACCAGCCTCGCCATCGCCGCCGCCGTCCTGCTGGCGGGCTGCTCGTCGCTGGGGACGCGCGAAAACAAGGGCTATATCCTCGACAAGGAACTCGTCTCGGCGATCCAGCCCGGCGTCGACAACAAGGACTCGGTCGCCAAGACGCTCGGCCGCCCGTCGTTCACCAGCGAATTCAACGACAACGAATGGTATTATGTGCAGCGGCAGACGACCACGGTCGCCTTCCGCCTGCCGCGCGTGGTCCAGCAGACCGTGCTCCGCGTCCGCTTCGATGCGGCCGGTAACGTCACCTCGGTCGACAAGACCGGGCGCGAGCAGATCGCCAGCATCAGCCCCTACAAGAAGCAGACCCCGACGCTCGGCCGTCGCCGTAGCTTCTTCGAGGACGTGTTCGGCGGGATCGGCGTCGCCGGCGCGCCCGGTAGCGGCGACAGCAAGGGCGACGACTCGGGCTCGTAAGGAGAGCGCGGGGGTGAACCCCGCCGCCTTTTCGCCTAAGGCCGCGGCATGACCGCGACCCCCGCCGGCATGACGTATGCCGATTACCTGCACCTGCCCGAGCTGCTGTCGGCGCAGCAGCCATTGTCGTCGCTCCACGACGAGATGCTGTTCATCGTCATTCACCAGACCAAGGAATTGTGGCTCAAGCAGATGCTCCACGAGGTGGCGCTGGCGATCGGCCTGATCGCCGAGGACCGCTTCGCCGAAGCCTATAAGGCGCTTGCCCGGGTCAGCCGCATCCAGTCGGTGATGACGCTGTCGTGGGACGTGCTCGCGACGCTGACCCCGGTCGACTACAGCCGCTTCCGCCACGTGCTCGGCACCTCGTCGGGCTTCCAGTCGGCGCAATTCCGCGAGCTCGAATATCGGTTCGGGATCAAGGACCCCAAATTCCTCGACTTCCACCATGGCGAGGATCGCGCCCGGCTCGAGGTGGCGCTCGCCGCGCCGAGCCTGTGGGAGGTGTGCGACGGCGCCCGTCAGCGCAGCGGCGCCGTCAGCTGGCTCGAGGTCTACCGCGATGCCGAGCGCTGGTTCGATCTCTACGAGCTGGCCGAGAAGATGGTCGACATCGACGACGCTCTGGCCGGCTGGCGGCACAAGCATGTGCTGACGGTCGAGCGGATCATCGGCGGCAAGACCGGCACCGGCGGCTCGGCCGGGGTCGCCTACCTCCAGTCAACGCTGTCCAAGCGCGCCTTTCCCGAGCTGTGGCAGCTGCGCACCGCGCTGTGAGCTACAAGCATCTCTTTTCGCGCGCGCTCGATGCGGCGCCGGGTCGGCTGCACCTCGCGGCGCATAGCCACCATCTGTGGCCCGACGCCAGCCGCGAGGGGCAGCTCGCCTGCTGGGACGATGCCGCGCGGCTGGCGGACCGCAAGTGGGACAAGGTGATGGGCGAGCTGTGGCCCGCGGCGCAGGCCGAGGTCTCTGCCGAGCTCGGCAGCGGCCTCCCCGACGCGGTGGTGTTTGCCGCCAACACCCACGACTTCCTGATCCGCCTCGCCGCCGCCTGCCCGCGCCGCGCCGGTCAGCCGCTGCGCGTGCTCACCACCGACGGCGAATTTCACAGCGCCCGCCGCCAGTTCGCGCGCTGGGTCGAGGCGGGGGCGATCACCCAGCACAGCGTCGCTGCCGAGCCGTTCGAGACGCTGGGCGAGCGCTTCCTTGCCGCCGCCAAGGCCGAGCCGTTCGACCTCATCCTCGTCAGCCAGACCTTGTTCGGCAGTGGCCGCCGGTTCGACGACCTCGCGCCGCTGGCGGCGCTGGCAGCGCCCGCCGGGCCGTGGGTGGTGGTCGACGGCTATCACAGCTTCATGGCCAATGCGGCGCCACTTCCAGCGCCGCTCGCCGACCGCCTGTTCTTCCTCGCTGGCGGCTACAAATATGCGATGTCGGGGGAGGGGCTTGGGCTGATGCACGCCCCGCCGGGCTTCGGCGAACGGCCGCCGATCACCGGCTGGTATGCCGAATTCGAGGATCTGACGCTGCCGCCCGGCCAGGTCGGCTACGCCCCCGACGCGATGCGTTTCATGGGCGCGACCTTCGATCCGAGCGCGCTTTACCGCTTCCTCGCCGTGCGGCGGATGCTGGCGAGCGAGGGGCTGACGACCGCGGCGATCAGCACGCATGTTGCCGGCCTGCAGGCGCAATTGCTCGAC
Source organism: Sphingomonas ginsengisoli An et al. 2013 (assembly GCF_009363895.1). Classification (NCBI taxonomy): domain Bacteria; kingdom Pseudomonadati; phylum Pseudomonadota; class Alphaproteobacteria; order Sphingomonadales; family Sphingomonadaceae; genus Sphingomonas; species Sphingomonas ginsengisoli (ex An et al. 2013). Next base: position 2,247,469 of record NZ_CP045434.1, read on the forward strand.
GCGATCGCCGGGACGCCGCTGGCCGAAGCGACGTTGCTCAACCCGCTCGATAGTGGTCCGCACGCGCGCTTCCTCGCATTTCGTTCACCGCGCGCGGCAGCCTGGCAGCAGGGGCTGCTGGCCGAGGATATAGTCACCGACGTGCGCGGCGAGGTGCTGCGGATTGGGCTCGGCCTTTATCACGACGCGGACGACATCGCCCGCTTCGCGAAACGCGTGCGGACGCTCTAGCGCACTGCCAGTCCGTCGCGGATCAGCCGGCTGGCGGCGGCCGCGACCTGCTCGGGCGGCTCGTCGCCCCACACGCCGAAGCGCAGGCCCAAAAAGACGTTGACGCCCATCAGCGCCCAGGCGCGGACCTCGCGCTCGAGCGGGTCCTGCTCGGGCGCCGCTTCGCCGCGCTCGGCGCCGGACTGAAGCCGTCGGGCGATACGCTCGGCGGTGGTGACGTAGTGCTGGCGGAAGCCGTCGGGGTCGACGAATTCGGCCTCGTCGATGATCCGGTAGACCGCCTTGTTGTCGCGGACGAAGCCGAGAAATGAGACCAAGGCCCGCCGTTCGGCATCGAGCGCATCGGCCCCCTCGCCGAAGCTTGGCGCGACAGTGTCACGGACCTGCTCCGACATGTCGCGGACCAGCGCACGGAACACCGCCTCCTTGCTGTCGAAGTAGGTGTAGAAGGTCCCCAGCGCGACCTTGGCGCGGGCGGTGATGCCGACGATCGAGGTCTCGCCGAAACCGCGTTCGCCAAACTCGTGCCGCGCCGCGTCGAGGATCTTGCGCAAGGTCCGTTCGCCGCGCGCGGTCCGCGGAGCCTTGCCGTCGCTGGCGTGGCGCCCCTCTGCGCCGTCGCCAGCATCCCGTTCCGCAGCCTGCGCCTTGCTTACTGCCATCACTCCCCCCGTCCCACCCCCTTGCCAAGCAAGTTGAAAGGTGGTTCAACTTTCAGTAACAAGCCAGCCAATGCGGCGCAACCGGGAGGATACGGGGTTGCCGCTTCAAGGGGGAGTTCATCCATGTTGCATAGCCGTCGTGCCGCCTTTCTGCTCGGCACCGCCGCCGCGGTAACCCTGCTGCCCGCCGCCGCCTTCGCGCAGGCCGCGCCGGTCGATCCGGCGACGGTCCCGCCGCCTGCACCCGCCGCCACCGAGGCCCCGGCCGGCCAGAATGACGCCGTCACGCAGGCGCAGGCCGCGACCAGCAGCGACACCGACATCGTGGTCACCGCCCGCCGCCGGACCGAGCGGCTGCAGAATGTCCCGATCGCCGTCTCGGCTTACTCGGGCGAGCAGCTCAGCCGGCGCGGCGCGATCGACATTTCGGACATCGCCCAGACCACCCCCAACGTCACCTTCCAGACCTCGCGCGGGACCAACAGCACGCTGACCGCCTTCATCCGCGGCGTTGGCCAGCAGGACCCGGTCGCCGGCTTCGAGGGCGGCGTCGGCCTCTATCTCGACGACGTCTATCTGAACCGTCCGCAGGGCGCGCTGCTCGACATCTACGACGTCGAGCGGGTCGAGGTGCTGCGCGGGCCGCAGGGCACGCTCTACGGTCGCAACACGATTGGCGGCGCGATCAAGTACGTCACCCGCCGCCTGTCGACCCAGCCCGCGCTCGAGATCAAGGCCAATTACGGCACCTACGATCAGGCCGACCTGATCATCTCGGGCTCGGTCCCGGTCACCGATACCCTGCGGATCGGCGCCGCCGCAGCGCGGCTGTCGCGCGGCGGGTTCGGCAAGAACCTCACCACGGGGCAGGAAAATTACAACAAGGACGTCATCGCCACCCGCGGGACGGTCGAGTTCGAGCCCGCGCTCGGCGCCTTTTTCCGGCTGACCGGCGACTATACCTGGGACAAGAGCAACACCCGCGGCGGTCACCGCCTGATCCCCGGCCTACTGTCGGGCACGCCGGTCCTGTCGGACGTCTTTGACAGCCAGGGCGGGCTGGTCCTGCCCAAGCAGAAGGTGACCGGCGGGGGCCTCAGCTTCACTGGCGAAGTGCCGCTCGGCGAAGGCTTCAAGTTCCGCACCATCACCGCCTGGCGCAAGGACAAGAGCACGACCCCGATCGACTTCGACGCGCTGCCCGCGGTCGACGTCGACGTGCCCGCCATCTACCAGAACCGCCAGTTCAGCGAGGAAGCCCAGCTGCTTGTCGACCGCGGCCGGTTGAGCGGCCTGGTCGGCGCTTACTATCTCAATGCCAGGGCGCGCGATGTGTTCGACGTGGTGCTCGGAACCACCGGCGCGCTGCTCGGCCTGCCCGGGTTCGACGCCTCGACCTTCGGCGACGTCCATACAAAGACCTGGGCGGTGTTCGGCGACTTCAGCTACAAGTTCACCGACCAGCTTTCGCTGTCGCTCGGCGGCCGCTTCACCAACGACAAGCGCCAGGCGGTGGTGATCCGCCAGAACGTGCTGAATGGCCCGCTGCCGAGCCTCGGCGGCAATGGCGTGGTGCTCTCGACCACCTCCAACTTCACCGGCGAGAAGACCTTCAAGCAGTTCACCCCGCGTGCCTCGCTGAGCTTCATGCCCAACCCCGACAACACGCTCTATGTGAGCTGGTCGAAGGGCTTCAAGGGCGGCGGCTTCGACCCGCGCGGCCTGTCAACCGCGGCGCCGGACCTGAATGGCGACGGCACCCGCTCGGCCGCCGAAATCTTTGATTACTTCCTGTTCGATCCCGAAAAGGTCACCAGCTACGAGGCCGGCTACAAGGCGAGCCTGTTCGATCGCCGCCTGCGCCTCGCCGCCGACGTCTTCCACGCGCAATATCGCGATGTGCAGGTGCCCGGTTCGGTCGGTGCGGTGATCAACGGCGTCCCGACCTTCGTCGGCGTCACCACCAACGCCGGGCGCGCGCGCTTCAACGGCGTCGAGGTCGAGGCCACCGGAACCCTCGCCCGTGACTTCGCCGGGCAGGGCTCGCGGATCAATCTGAGCGGCTCGCTCGGCTACATCGACGCCAAGTATCAGCAGTTCATCGCCAACATCGCGGGCTACGACGCCAACGGCAATCCCTCGCCGGCCACCCGCGCCGGACCGGTCGATGTGGCGCCGTACCGGAAGCTGCAGAACACGCCCAAGTGGACCAATTCGGCCTCGCTCGACTTTGCGGTGCCGACCGGCAGCGGGGTGCTCAGCGGCAACGCCACCGTCTCCTATCGCAGCAAGACCTACCGGTTCGAGACGCCGAGCCCCTATCTCGATCAGAAGGCGTTCGCGCTGTTCGACGCCAACCTTCAATATTCGTTCGGCAAGGTCACGGTCGGGATCCACGGCCGCAACCTTTTCGACAAGCGCTACCAGACTGGCGGCTACCAGTTCCTCACCATCAACCCGGTGACCGGCCAGCCGGTGCTGTCGGTGACCCCGACCAGCCCCAACTTCAACAAGCCGGGGATCGCCCCGTCGCTCGGCCGTGAGGGCGTGGTGACGGGCTTCTACGGCTCGCCGCGGCAGGTGTTCGCTTCGGTCGACATCAAGCTGTAGCGGGTTCGCGCGGGGCGCTTGGCTTTGCCGGCGCCCCGTGCCACCCCACACCACGATGCAGCAGGTCTCTCCCGCGCCGCCGGCCCGCAACCCCAATGTAGTGCTCGGCTTCCTGCTGCTCGCCTACATCTTCAATTTTCTCGACCGCCAGATCCTCGGCATCCTCGCCGCGCCGATTAAGGCCGACCTCGGCCTAAGCGACACCCAGTTCGGGGCGATCGGCGGACTGACCTTCGCGATGCTCTACTCGGTGTTGGGACCACCGCTTTCCAACCTCGCCGACCGCACCAGCCGGAGCTGGCTGGTGACCGGTTCGCTGGTGGTGTGGAGCGGCTTCACCGCGCTGTGCGGCACTGCCACCGGCTTTGCCCAACTATTTCTCTACCGCCTCGGCGTCGGGGTCGGCGAGGCGGGCGGGGTCGCCCCCTCCTATGCGCTCATCGCCGACTATTTCCCGCCCGAAAGGCGCGGGCGGGCGATGGGCATCTTCTCGCTCGGCGTGCCGATCGGGCTCGGCTTCGGCACCTTGATCGGCGCCTACCTGACCCAATGGATCAACTGGCGCGCCGCCTTCCTGATCATGGGCGTCGCCGGCCTCATCCTTGCGCCCATCCTCAAATGGGTCGTCCGCGACCGTCCCCGCGCCGCCGCCGAGACCACCGTGCCGGTCGGGCTCGGCGCGGTGCTCGCGGTGGTCGCGCGCAAGCCGAGCTTCTGGCTGATGGCCTTCGCCTCCTCCTGCTCGTCGCTGTGCGGCTACGGGCTCGCGCTGTGGACCCCCTCGGTGCTGATGCGCAGCTATTCGCTCGAGCTCCTCCAGGCCGGGCAGTTCATGGGCTCGCTGCTGCTGATCGGCGGCGTGCTCGGCGTGCTCGGCGGCGGGCTGCTCGCCGACCGCCTCGGTCGGCTCGACAAGCGCTGGTATGCGCGGCTGCCCGCGCTCGCCTGGCTGATCACCGCGCCGACCTTCTTTTTCGGCCTGCTCAGCCCAAGCCTGTGGTTGGCCTGGCCGCTGTTGCTGATCCCCAACGCCCTCAACATCCTCTGGCTCGGCCCGGTCACCACCGCGGTCCAGCATCTGGTCGAGCGGCCGATGCGCGCCACCGCTTCGGCTTACTTCCTGCTGATCAACAATTTGATCGGCCTCGGGGTCGGCCCGATCCTGATCGGCGGCATCTCCGAGCGGCTGAAAGCGACCTATGGCCTTGAATCGCTGCGCTATGCCGCGGTCGGGGTGCTTGGCTTCTACCTCGTCGCCGCCGGGCTGATGGCGCTGGCGATCCGCGGGCTGCAGCGCGACTGGGTCGACGACCAGCCCGCCTGACTCGCTGGCCCACTGTAGGGCGGTCGACACAGCTCTCGGAACAGCTCGTTAACCAAGCCGTTTGAAGCCCTCGAAAAGGAGAGTTTTCATGCGTGCACTCATGCTCGGCGCCGGGGTTTTGGCCCTGGCCCTCGGCACCCCGCTGGCCGCGCTCGGCCCAGGCGGGGGCCATGGCGGGGGCGGCGGCAACGGCGGCGGCCACGGTGGTGGCGGCGGTGGTCCCCCGGGCGGTGGCGGCGGCCACGGCGGTGGCGGTGGTGGCGGCAACCCGCACGGCGGCGGTGGTGGCAACCCGCACGGTGGTGGTGGGGGCGGCCAGCCCCATGGCGGCGGCGGTGGCGGTGGCGGTGGTCACGGTCGCGGCGGCGGCGGTGGTGGGCCGCAGATGGCCCGTGGCGGCGGCGGTCATGGGCACGGAGGCGGCGGTCAACAATTCCGTGGCGGTCACGGTGGCGGGCAGCAGTTCCGCAGCGGCCATGCGGCGCGCGCTCAGCATGGCCAGCAACAGCGCCAGGCCCGCGTCGAGCATGGCCGCGGCCAGGGTGGACGTCAGATGGAGCAGCGCGGACACGGAGCCCAGCGCCAGGCCTTCCGCGGTCCCGATCGCCAGCAGCAGCAGTTCCGCGGCCGCCAGGGCGGGCAGGTCGCCGGAGGCCAGGCCTTCCGCGAGGCGCCTAACCCCGTTTACCGCGGCGGCAATGATGGCGGCTATCGCAACCAAGCGGCCTTTTACGGCAATCCGGTCCGCGTCGATGGTTGTCCGCCGGGGCTCGCGGCCAAGAACAATGGCTGCCTGCCCCCGGGCCAGGCGCGCAAATATCTCGGCCAGGCGGTCCCGGCCGCCTTCGCGTCGAGCTTGCTGCCGATCGCCTATCGCAGCTGGTATCCCGACAATAACGACTATTATTACCGGCAGAACGACGGGCTGATCTATCGCGTCGCGCGCTCGACCAACCTGGTCGACGGCTATGCGCCGCTGTTCGGCTACGGTCCCGATTACTACCCCGATTATTATTACGCGGGGGAGCCGTATCCGAGCGACTATGTCAGCTTCTACAACGTGCCGCTGCCTTACCAGCGTTACTATGCCGACAGCGGCGACGACCTTTATCGCTACGGCGACGGCGGCATCTATCAGGTCAACCGCTCGAACGGGGTGGTCGACCAGATCGTCGCCCTCCTCGCTGGCGACCTGTCGATGGGGCAGCCGCTTCCGCCGGGGTATGACGTCTACAACGTCCCCTACCCCTATCGCGACCGCTACGCCGACAACGCCGACGACTGGTATCGCTACAACGACGGCTACATCTACCAGGTCGATCCCAAGACCCGCCTGATCACGGCGGTGATCGAGGCGCTGACCTGATCACGACAGGCGGGCGCCCGGCAGGGGGTGCCCGCCGCAACAGGGAGATTATCCGAATGACGCTTCGCATCGTGCTGCTGGTCGCGGCGACTGCCGGGCTGGCGGCGTGCCACTCGGCCAAGGACGGCAACACCGCCGCGCCCGACGGCAATAGCGCCACCGCCGCACGCCCGGCCGCGGCCAAGGGCACCATCGCCGACAGCTTCGGCAAGCCCGACACCAGCCGCTTCGCCGCGGCGGTCAAGGCGGCGGGCATGGACGGGGTGTTCAAGGGCCCGGGTCCCTACACCGTCTTCATGCCGACCGACGCCGCCTTCATGAGTGCGGGCGATCTCGGCACCAACAAGCAGGCGCTGGTCAAGTTGATCAGCGGTCATGTCCTTCCCGGCACCGTGCTCGCCGAGGACATCGGTCACGCGATCGACGCCAATAACGGCAAGGCGCTGCTCAAGACGATGGCCGGCGACACGCTCACGGCCACCCGCGACGGCGACCGCATCAAGCTCGCCGGACCGAGCGGCAGCGCGACCGTGAGTGGTGCCGACGAAGTTTACGGCAACGGCGTCGTTCATCACGTCGATGCGGTGCTCAAGCCCGCCGCGAAGTAATCCGCTCCAGTTCGGTTTAAAGCGTGATTTAACAGACCGTTCCGGCTTGTCCGGCGTGGACCCGACTCTGGAACGGCGTGGGAACAAAGGCTGCTAAGTGTCTCCGGCTCGACAGGAGACCCATGCCGTATCCGCTTGTCCGCCGATCGCTGATTCCCGCCGCAGTGGCGGCAGTGGTGGCATGCGCGGCGTTGGCTCTCGTCGTCGCGCCAGCGACCGAACGGCCGGAAGTGGCGATCGGCATTGCCGTGGTCGCGCTGGTGCTGGGCGCGCGCGAGTGGCTGGCGCGGCGCAGCCTGCGCACCCGGCTCGACCGTAGCGAGCAGCGGTTCCGTGACATCGCCGAGGTCTCGCCGACCGGCATCCTGATGTTCACGGGCGCGGGCCGGCTGTTCTTCGCCAACCGCCGCTGGGCCGAGCTGACCGGGGTCAACCTGGCCCTCGACAGTGGCCGCGAATGGCTCGCCTGCTTCCCGGGGGTCGAGCGGCCGGGGCTGGTCCAGGAATGGCGCCGCGTCAGCGTCAGCAAGCGGCGGTTCGAGGGCGCGCTCGGCTATATTCGCGCGGACGGTAGCGAGGGCAGCTGCAATCTGACCATCACCCCCGGCCTCGATCCGCGCGGGCGGGTGACGCATCTGATCGTTCGCGTCCACGACCAGACCGCGCGGTGGCGCGCGGAGGCGGCGCTGGTTGAGCGCGAGAAGCTCTATCGACTGCTCGCCGAACACGGCAGCGACCTCGTCCTTCGACTGTCGAGCGACGGGGAGGTGCGCTTCGCCAGCCACGCCGCCCAGCGTCTGCTCGCCACCGATCCCGACGAGCTGGTCGGCCAGCCGTTGCTCGCCGTGGTCCACCCCGACGACTGGACGACGCTGCACCATGCGCTCGATCCGGCTGCACCGCTCGACCCGGCGCCGATCACCTTTCGGGTCGGCGGCGCGCGGCAGGGCTTTCGCTGGGTCGAGGCCGGCTTCAACCGTGTCGGTGAGAACGGCGAATGGGTCGGCAGCTTGCGCGACATCGCCCAGCGCCGCGCGGCCGAGCAGAGCCGCGCCGAGGCCGAACGCAAGCTGCGCGAAACCAATCGCCTGCTGACCCTCGCCGAGGGGCTCGCCAACGTCGGCCACTGGCATGCCGCCGCCGATAGCGGGGAAGTCCTTTTCTCAAGCGAGGCACAACTGCTGCTGCGAACCATGTCGACGCGCTGCTCATTCACCGCCGCGCTCGGGCTGGTTCATGCCGACGACCGCCGCCGACTTCTTCGCATCCTGGCCCGCAGTGTGCGCGAAGCCGGCATGAGCGAATGTCAGCTGCGGCTGGCCACCGTTGCCGGTGAGACGCCGCGCACCGTCCTGGTCCGGCTGCAGGCCGAGCGGCGGATTGGCGGCGGGCTGGTGGCGACATTCGGGGTGGTCACCGACGTCACCGACAAGCTCGCGGCCGAAGCGCGCTTGTTCTCCACGCTCGACGAGGCGCGCTCGGCGGCGCAGGCCAAATCCTCCTTCCTCGCGACCATGAGCCACGAGATCCGCACGCCGATGACCGGCGTCCTCGGAATGATCGAATTGCTGCGCGGCGCCACCAGCGCAAGCGAACGCGAAGCCTATCTCGATACGCTTCAGCAATCGGCCGACCTGCTGATGACGGTGCTCAACGACATCCTCGACTTCTCGCGGCTCGAGGGCGGGCATCTCGATCTCGCGGTGCAGCCATTCGACCTGCGCGAGGCCGCCGCGGCAACCGTCCAATTGTTCGAGCGGACCGCCGACGCCAAGGGGCTGACGCTGGCCTTCGACTGGCGAGCGGGCGAAACGACCAAGGTCAGCGGCGACCGGGTGCGCATTCAGCAGGTTCTTTCCAACCTCGTCAGCAACGCGATCAAGTTCACCGACCGCGGCAAGGTCGAAGTGACGATCAGCGCGCGCGGCGGGCGCGGCGGCGCGCGCCGCTGGTGCCTCGCGGTGAGCGACACCGGGATCGGGATCGACGTCGACGACCAGGCACGACTGTTCGAACCGTTCGTCCAGGGCGAGGGCGGCGCCCGCCGGCGGTTCGGCGGCACCGGGCTCGGCCTCGCGATCTCGCGCCGGCTCGCCGCGGGGATGGGCGGCCACCTCAAGCTCCGTTCGACCTTCGGCAAGGGGACGACCTTCGTCCTCAAACTGCCGCTTCCCGACGTGGGGGTAGAGACGACCGCTACCGTTCCGCCAGCTCCGCCACCGGTCCTCGCCAAGTCCCGGCGGTCGCGCCCACTCGAGGTGCTGCTGGCCGAAGACAATCGCGTCAATCAGCTGCTGATCCTCGCGCTGTTGCGGCGGATGGGCCATCGCGTCACCTGCTACGGCGATGGCGCCGCCGCGGTCGCCGCCGCCGGGGCGCGGCCCTTCGACGTCATCCTGATGGACATGCAGATGCCGCTCCTCGACGGGCTGGCCGCCGCCCGCACCATCCGTCGCTCAGGGGGACCCAACGCGACCACCCCCATCGCCGCGGTCACCGCCGATGCCTCGCCCGACCGCCGAATCCAATATGCGATCGAGGAGATCGATTGCTTCCTCGCCAAGCCGATCGACACCGCCGCGCTGCACGCGCTCTTCGCTGAATTGACCGAACGGCGCCAGGCGCGCGCCCAGACCCGCCCTGGCGTCGTCCACTTCGACCGCTCCCGCCTCGATGAGCTGCGCGCGGCGCTCGGCCACGACCGCATCGCGCAACTGCTCTCGCTGTTCGCCCAGCAGCTCGCCGCCCAGCCGCTCGCCATCCGCGAGGCGATCGGGCGCAGCGACCTCGCCGCCGCCGCGGCCGAAGCCCACAGCCTCAAGGGCGCGGCGATGTCGATCGGCGGCTGCGCCGTCGGGGAGGCCGCCGCCGCGCTTGAGCAGGCGCTCGGCTGCACCACCCGGCGCCAGGCCGACCAGCTCCACGAGGCGCTCCGCAACCTCGACCGCGCAGTCGCCTCGACGATCGCCGCGCTGCCCCACGAACTGGCAGCCGAGGCGGCCCACGCCGCCTGAGCGAAAACGGCGTGCGACAGGCCGCGCGGAGGCACTGGCAAGACCGGTTCCGCTCGCTATAGTCGCCCCGAACCAGTGCGGCAGCGGCCGGCGTTCCAGCCGCCGCGACAAGGGGCGAAATACGATGAAGGCGACGATCGAACGGGCAACCCTCCTTAAGAGCCTGGGCCACGTCCAGTCGGTGGTGGAGCGGCGCAACACCATCCCGATCCTCTCCAACGTCCTGCTCGACGCGCGTGAGGACGGCTCGCTCCGCCTGATGGCGACCGACCTCGACCTCCAGGTCGACGAAACGGTCGCCGCCAACGTCGCCCAGCCCGGCGCGACCACCGTCTCGGCGCACACCTTCTTCGACATCGTCCGCAAGCTTCCCGAGGGCAGCCAGGTCGAGCTGACCGCCGCCGACGGCAAGATGCAGGTCGTCGCCGGCCGCTCGCGTTTCAACCTCTCGACCCTCCCGCGCGACGACTTTCCGGTGATTGCCGAGGGCGAGCTGCCGACCCGCTTCGAGCTGCCCGCCGCGACGCTCCGCCAGATCATCGACAAGACCCGCTTCGCCATCTCGTCGGAAGAAACCCGCTACTATCTGATGGGCATCTTCTTCCACATCGCCGACGACCAGCTCAAGGCCGCCGCGACCGACGGCCACCGGCTGGCGCGCGTCACCGTCGCCAAGCCCGATGGCGCCGACGGCATGCCCGACATCATCGTGCCGCGGAAATGTGTCGGCGAACTCCGCAAGCTGCTCGACGAGGTCGAGGGCACGGTCGAAGTCTCGCTGAGCGCGACCAAGATCCGTTTCGTGCTCGGCCATGCGGTCCTGACCAGCAAGCTGATCGACGGCACCTTCCCCGACTACACGCGCGTCATCCCGACCGCCAACGACAAGCTGTTGAAGCTCGACCCCAAGAGCTTCGCCGCGGGGGTCGACCGCGTCGCCACCATCGCCAGCGAGAAGACCCGGGCGGTCAAGATGGCCGTCGACCGCGACCGCGTGACGCTGTCGGTGACCAGCCCCGAGAACGGTCTCGCCACCGAGGAAGTCCCGGCGGACTATGCGTCCGAGGGGCTCGAGATCGGGTTCAACGCGCGCTACCTGCTCGACATCCTGGGTGAGATCGACGGCGACACGGTCGAGGTCCACCTCGCTGACGCCGCCGCGCCGACCCTGCTGCGCGAAAACGACAAGGCCAACGCGCTCTACGTCCTGATGCCGATGCGCGTCTGAGCGACGTCGGCGGGGGGCTGACGCGATGATCGCTCTGCTCGCGCTCGCGGCCGCGGCGGACACGCCCGCGACCGACGCCTGCGCGCTGCGCAGCAGCTACGGCTTCCTGCGCGATCTCGCTTTCTCGCGCGCCGCCGCGGCCTCGCCGACCCACAGTGCCGATCTCGGTCGCCTCCGCCGCGCTACCCGCGCGCAGGCCGACGACGTCCGCTCGGTGTCCTACGACCCCGCCAGCGGCCGGCTCGAATGCCGGATGACGCTGCGGCTCGCGCTGCCGGCCAGCGCGCGCGACTATTTCGGCGGCCGGGCCGAGCTCAGCGCCCCGGTGCGCTACTGGGCCGAGCCGCAAGAGGACGGCAGCGGCTACAGCTTGATCACCGAGGGGCTAGCCCCGGTCTCGGCCGCGATCCTTGCCGCCGCCGCCCGCTTCCCGGTCGCGCCCGACTTCGGCCCCGCCCTGAATGCGGCCCCGCCGCCCGAGCCGAACCGCGCGGACGAATCCCGCCGCGATCGCAAGGCGGGGTTCGACTGCCGCAGCGCCGCCACCGCGGTCGAGGATATGATCTGCGGCAACGACGCGCTCGCCGAGGCCGACCGCACCCTCTCGCAACGCTATTTCGCGGCGCGCGCGACGATGGGCTCGACCGCCAAGGCCAGGCTCCTCGCCGACCAGCGCCGCTTCCTCGCCCGCCGCGACAGATGCCGCGACGACGCCTGCCTCGTCGGCCTCTACATGGCCCGAGCCGCCGAGCTGCCGGGCCGCTAGGGAGCGCTGCCCCTCCTCAGTTCGCCGTGCCGCTCGCCACCTGCGGCGCGAAGTAAGTCGGGCCGAGCGCGGAGATTATCTCGTCGGCCTTGATGATCCGCCACGGCGCGGCGGCCAGCGCAGGCGACGGATGCGCCACGTCGACCGGTTCGATCGTCAGCTCGGTCGAATAGCCGTCGGGATAGCGCGCGCCGCCGCTGTACATGCCGACCATCTGGATGGTCCGCTCAAAGTCGGCGCGCGAGCGGATCACGAACCCGTCACGCCCAAGCGAGTGGACGTAATCCGCTGCCCGCAGCAGGGCCATTTCCTCGACTACATTGCCGCTGCTCTTCTGCCCGGTGAACGAGATGGTGGTTGTCCCGTCGGCATTGGCCTTGGTCTTGAACCCGCTGGTGCCACCCCAGAGGTAGCCGATGAAGTCGCTGTTGGCCTTGCGATAGGTGGCGATCCGCTGCGGGATTTCCGCATGGGGAAGGCTGGCGAACAGCAACGGGATCTCGATCTTGGGATTCGACTTCGGATTGGGCTTGAGCGCCTCGCCCAACAGGTCGGCGAGCCGGGCGGCGTCGGGGACGTTCGCCTGCTTGTAGGTCAGGAGGAGGTCGTAACCCGCTCCGTTGGGGAGGATGTTCTTGAGGTCGAGGGCGGCGGGCACCTTGCCGTCGCGCAATGCCAGCTTGCTCTCGGTCATCGCCCGCCAGATGGCGAGCTCCGAACCCACGCGCTGGCCGGCGGTGACGATCGCCTCGTTGACCGCGCGGCGCGAGCGCGCCTTCCAGCCTTCCTTTTCGCCCTCGGGCAAGGGCGGCAGCGGCTGTGCCAACTGGGCAAGCTCCGCATCGCCGTCGGCGAGTGCTCGGCGCGCGCCGGTCGCATCGCCGGTCGCCGCCAGCGCATAGGCCAGCGCGCCGCGCCGCCGCACCGAATAGAGCCGCTCGACCGCTTCGTTGCGCTCGCGGCCGAGCTCCTCCGCGATCCCGCTCGTCCCGCGATCGAGCGTCCGGGTCGGCGCGACGAGGTTCGGGTAGAGCCGGATCGCGGTCGCGAAGTCGCGGGTCGTCATCGCCCGTTGGAAGATCGCGTCGACGAACTTGGGCTGGAGCCGGGCGAGCGACTGGACCATCGGCGTGCCGTTGAGGACCGCGGCCTCGTCGGGGACGATGGCGATCATCGCGCTGCCGGTGGCACGGCTCCACGGGCGCTGGCGAAGGACGTCGGCGGCGAGCTCGCGTGCCTTGGCCTCCTGCCCGGTCTGGCGGAGCGCATAGGCGCGGACCAGTTCGAGGCCGAGCCCGAGACTGCGCTGATAATAGGGATCGTTGGGCGCCTGGACCGCCGCCTGCGCCTTGTCGAGGTCGGCGATCGCCCCGTCGGCCTTGCCGTCGGCCAGCCCGTGGACCGCGCGCGCCATCAGCAGGCTGGTCCGGCGCGCCCAGTAACGCTCGCGCAGCCGCGGGTCGGCCAGCGCGGTATCGCAGGCCTGGACGCCGGCCGCACCGAACGCCGGGGTGCTCCGCCGGGTGTTGCCAGCCGACGGGCCGCCGGTGAAGATGCCGAGGAAGCCGCTCGCCTCCTTGGTCATGCCATCGCCATTCTCGGTCGGCTTTCCGTAGCCGTCGCATTGCTCGAACCAGGCGACGCCCGGTCCGCTGGTCGTCAGCAGCCCGGCGCTCGCCGCCGAGCCGCACAGCATCAACCCGCTGCCCAGCGCGGCCCGTACGCTCATGGTCATGACGTCCCCCCGTTTGTTGATGCAGCGTAACATCGTCGCTTCGATCTGAACAAGGGGAGCGTGAGCACCGCGACTCATCGATGATCGGAGAGTGCTGGCATCGCCGGCGGCGCTCTGCTCTATCCGTTCAGCAGCCATGCTCTCCCGCCTCGCCCTGACCGACGTCCGCAACTACCGCGAACTGACCCTCGCGCCGGGGCCGGGGTTCGTCTGCCTCTTCGGCGAGAATGGCGCGGGCAAGACCAACATCCTCGAGGCGGTCAGCCTGCTCGCCCCCGGGCGCGGCTTGCGCGGCGCGGCCTTGGGCGAGGTGGCGCGGAGCGACGGGCCGGGCGGCTTCGCCATCCACGCCCGCCTCGGCGACATCGACCTTGGCACCGGGACCAGCGCGGCGGCGCCCGAGCGGCGGCAGGTGCGGGTCAATGGCGCGGCGGCCGCGGTCAACAGCCTTGCCGAGTGGCTGTCCGTCTTGTGGCTGACCCCGGCAATGGACCGGCTGTTCGCCGGCAGCGCGGGCGACCGCCGCCGCTTCCTCGACCGGCTGGTGCTCGCGCTCGAGCCCGCCCACGCCCACCATGCCGCGCGCTACGAGGCCGCGATGCGCGCCCGCAACAAGCTGCTCGCCGAGCCGGACGGCGCCGATCCGCAATGGCTCGCCGCGCTCGAAGCGGGGATGGCTGAGCATGGCGAGATGGTGGCGGCGGCCCGCGCGCGGACCGTCGCCGCGCTCGACGAGCGGCTCGCGGCCAGCCCCGACGACCGCTTCGCGCGTCCCGAGATCGCGCTCGAGGGCTGGACCGACGGCGACCTTGCCGCCGCTCTCCGCGCCAACCGCGGGCGCGATGCCGCCGCGGGCCGGGCGACCCAAGGGCCGCACCGCCAAGACCTCGCCGTCACCCACCGAGCCAAGCGCCAACCCGCCGCGCGCAGCTCGACCGGCGAGCAGAAGGCGCTGCTGCTCGGCCTCGTCCTCGCCCACGCCGAGCTCGTCGCGGAGCGTCGCGACGCGCCGCCGGTGCTCCTCCTCGACGAGGTCGCCGCGCACCTCGACCCGGGCCGCCGCGAGGCGCTGTTCACGCGGCTCGAAGGACGCGGGCAAGTGTGGATGACGGCCACCGAGGAAGCGCTGTTCGAGGGTGTCGTGGGCACCCGCCTGCGGGTCGACCACGGGAACGCAATCGCCGCCTGAGTGGACAAATGGTGACCGCTCGCCTATATGGCCGGTAGCGAGACGCCACTGAAGCGGCGTGATCGGCCTTGCGGCCGGCCCGCGTCTCGGTTCCCTTTTTAAGTTCTCCACATCACGCGGGGTTCTTTGTTCACCCGGCTCCCGGGCGCGCAAAGCCGTGCTCGGATGCGTCATGTTGAGAGACTTATGTCGTTTGAAAACCTCGGGCTGATCCAGCCCCTGCTCGCCGCGCTTGCGGCCAAGAATTACAACCAGGCCACGCCGATCCAGGCGCAGGCCATCCCCACCGTCCTGACCGGCCGCGACCTGCTGGGCATCGCCCAGACCGGCACCGGCAAGACCGCCGCCTTCATGCTGCCTTCGCTGCAGCGGCTGGCGGCCGACCGTCCGCAATTCCTCCTTCCGGGCCAGATCCGGATGCTGGTGCTCGCCCCGACGCGTGAACTCGCCTCGCAGATCGAGGCCAGCGCGGCGGCCTATGGCGCCAACCTCAAGACCACCAGCGGGGTGATCTTCGGCGGCGTTGCCAATGCCAAGAGCGTCCGTACCGTCCAGCGCGGGCTCGACGTGCTCGTCGCCACGCCGGGCCGGCTGCTCGACCTCGTCGACCAGCGCGCGGTCGACCTCAAGGCGCTCGAGATCCTGGTGCTCGACGAGGCCGACCAGATGCTCGACTTGGGCTTCATCCACGCCTTGAAGCGGATCGTGAAGATCATCCCGGCCAAGCGCCAGACTTTGTTCTTCTCGGCGACCATGCCCAAGGCGATCCAGGCGCTCGCCGACCAGTATCTGACCAACCCGGCGCAGGTCGCGGTGACCCCGGTCGCCACCACCGCCGAGCGGGTCGAGCAGCGCGTCACTTTCGTCAACCAGAGCGAGAAGACCGCGCTGCTGACGATGTTCTTCCAGAACACCAAGATCGACCGGTCGCTGGTGTTCAGCCGGACCAAGCATGGTGCCGACAAGGTCGTCCGCCTGCTCGAGGCGGCGGGGATCAAGGCCAATGCGATCCACGGCAACAAGAGCCAGCCGCAGCGCGAAAAGGCGCTTGGCCAGTTCCGCGACGGTAGCGTCCCGATCCTCGTCGCGACCGACATCGCCGCGCGCGGGATCGACATCCCGGGCGTCAGCCACGTCATCAACTACGACCTGCCCAACGTCCCCGAGCAGTATGTCCACCGGATCGGCCGCACCGCGCGCGCCGGCGCCGACGGCATCGCGATCGCTTTCTGCGACGGCGAGGAGCGTGCGTATCTCAAGGACATCGAGAAGCTCACCCGCCAGAAGCTGACGGTCGAGGAGCTGCCGGGTGGTTTCAACCAGGCGGTGGAGGCGCTCAAGCGCTTGAAGCCCGCGCCCAAGGGCGACGGCGGCCGCGAGCGCGCGCCCCAGCAGGGCCAGCGCAATCGCCGCAACGGCAGCGGTGCCCGCGGCCACGCCGGCGATCCGCAGCGCTTCGGCCTGCCGCGCAACGACCCGCGTTCGGACATGCCCGAGGAGCGGCGTGGCCCACGTGAGGGCGGCCGGTCGATGCGCGGCGTCCCCGGCGCCCCACGCGGCCCGGTCGGCAATCCGATCCGCTCGGGCGCAACCGGTCAGAGCCACGGCCAGCAGCCGCAGCGCCACGGTGGGCAGCGTCCCGCCGGTGGTCAGGGCGGGCAGGGCGGCGGTCGTCCGAACGGCGGCCAGCGTCGCCGCGGTGGCGGCGGCGGGGGCGGCCAGCGCCGCGCCGGTTAAGCGCTTTCGCCAACGTTCCCTTCAACGGCCCGCTCTTGCTATCAGCGAGGGCGGGCCGCTTCGTTTCGGCCCCTCGCGCGCACGCGCGTACGCGTGACTTCCTCCCCGCACTCGCTATATCCTCAGCATGAGCAGCGATCCCAATCAGAACAGCTACGGCGCCGACAGCATCAAGGTGCTCAAGGGCCTCGACGCCGTGCGCAAGCGCCCCGGCATGTACATCGGCGACACCGACGACGGGTCGGGCCTCCATCACATGGTGTTCGAGGTCAGCGACAATGCCATCGACGAGGCGCTCGCCGGCCACTGCGACCGCATCCTCATCCAGCTGAACCCAGACGGCTCGGTCACGGTCGAGGACAATGGCCGCGGCATTCCGACCGGCATCCATGCCGAGGAAGGCGTTTCGGCGGCCGAGGTCATCATGACCCAGCTTCACGCCGGGGGTAAGTTCGAGAACACCAGCGACGACAATGCCTACAAGGTGTCGGGCGGCCTCCACGGCGTCGGGGTGAGCGTGGTCAACGCGCTCAGCGAATTCCTCGACCTCACCATCTGGCGCGACGGCGAGGAGCATTTCATGCGCTTCGCCCACGGCGACGCGGTCGCTCCGCTCAAGATCGTCGGCCCGGCGCCGGAGGGCAAGAAGGGCACCCGCGTGACCTTCCTGCCGAGCCCGGCGACCTTCAAGATCACCGAGTTCGATTTCGAGAAGCTCGAGCACCGCTATCGCGAGCTCGCCTTTCTGAATTCGGGTGTGCGGCTGGTGCTGGCCGACGCGCGGCACGAGGAGCGCAAGGAGGTCGAGCTGTTCTACGAGGGCGGGATCGCCGCCTTCGTGAAGTATCTCGACCGCGCCAAGACCCCGCTGTTCCCCGATCCCATCGCCATTTCGGCAGTGCGTGACGGGATTGGCATCGACGTCGCGCTCGAGTGGAACGACAGCTATTACGAGAACGTCCTGCCGTTCACCAACAACATCCCCCAGCGTGACGGCGGCACCCATCTCGCCGCCTTCCGCGCGGCGCTGACCCGCACCGTCAACGGCTATGCCGAGAAGTCCGGCATGCTGAAGAAGGAGAAGGTGACGCTCACCGGCGACGACATGCGCGAGGGGCTGACCGCGATCGTCTCGGTCAAGCTGCCTGATCCCAAGTTCAGCAGCCAGACCAAGGACAAGCTCGTCAGCTCCGAAGTGCGTCAGCCGCTCGAAGCGCTGATGAGCGACAAGATGACCGAGTGGCTGGAGGAAAATCCGGTCAATGCGCGGTCGATCATCCAGAAGATCATCGATGCCGCCGCCGCGCGCGAGGCGGCCAAGCGCGCGCGCGAACTGACCCGCCGCAAGGGGGTGATGGATATCGCTTCGCTGCCCGGCAAGCTCGCCGACTGCCAGGAGCGCGATCCCGCGCTCAGCGAACTATTCCTGGTCGAGGGTGACTCGGCCGGCGGCTCGGCCAAGCAGGGCCGCAATCGCCACAATCAGGCGATCCTCCCGCTGCGCGGTAAATTGCTCAACGTCGAGCGCGCGCGCTTCGACCGGATGCTGTCGAGCCGCGAGATCGGGACGATCATCCAGGCGCTCGGCACGGGCATCGGCCGCGAGGAGTTCAACCTCGAGAAGCTGCGCTATCACAAGATCGTGATCATGACCGACGCCGACGTCGACGGCGCGCACATCCGCACGCTGCTGCTGACCTTCTTCTACCGGCAGATGCCCGAGCTGATCGAGGCGGGGCACCTGATGATTGCCCAGCCGCCGCTCTACAAGGTCGCGCGGGGCCGCTCGGAGGTCTATCTCAAGGACGACGCGCAGCTCGACGAATATCTGGTCGACGCCGGGCTCGACGGGCTCCAGCTCGAAACCGCCGGCGAGGTTCGCCAGGGCAAGGACCTGCGGGCGCTGGTCGATCATGCGCGGCGGGTGCGTACGCTGATGCGCTATGCGCCCAAGAAGTACGATCCCGCCTTGCTCGAGGCGCTCGCGCTGGCGGGCGCGCTCAATCCCGAGCTGCAGGAAGCGGGTCGCCGCGCCGCGATCGAGGGCGTGTCGGACTGGCTCCAGCAGGGCGATCCCGAAGGGCGCTGGACCGGCGAGCTCGCCGCGGAGGGCGGCTATCTGCTCAAGCGGCTGTGGCGCGGGGTGACCGACGTCACCATCGTCGAGCCGAGCTTCATCGTCTCGGCCGAGGCGCGCAAGCTGCACGCGCTCGCCGCCGAGCAGGCCGAGGCCTATGCCCAGCCGTCGACGCTGCGGACGATGCGCAAGGGTGCGGTCGCCGAGCCTGAACCGACCGTCGAGGGGGGCGAAGGCGACGACGCGACCGAGCAGGGAACTGCCGACACCAAGGGCAAGCCCGCCAGCATCACTCGCCCGAGCGAATTGCTTGATGCGGTGCTCGGGGCGGGGCGCAAGGGGCTGTCGATCCAGCGCTACAAGGGGCTGGGCGAGATGAATGCCGAGCAATTGTGGGAGACTACGCTCGACCCAGCCAACCGCTCGCTTCTGCGGGTCGAGGTCGGGCAGGCCGATGTCGCCGACGAGATCTTCTCCCGGCTGATGGGCGAGGTGGTCGAACCTCGCCGTGAGTTCATCCAGGACAATGCGCTGAGCGTCGCCAACCTCGACGTCTAGACATGACAAAGGGCGGCGCGATCACCGCGCCGCCCTTCATTTCATCGGTTGCTGACGAGGCTTAGCCCTTGAGGAAGGTCGTCAGCTCGGCCTTCGACACGCTCTTGCTCTTGTCGGTGTCGACCTTGGCAAAGGCGGCGGTCAGATAGGCCTTGGTTTGCGGCTTCTTGCCGGCGGCCGTCTGCAGCGCATTCATCCAGGCATCGAACTCGACGCGGCTGAGCTTGCCGTTGCCGTCCTTGTCATATTTCGCCCAGTCGGCCTCGACCGTCGCCGCGACCGGGTCCGAACTGGTCGACGCGGTCTGCGTGGTCGTGGTCGTGGTGCTGGTCGTCGTTGCCGAATCGGCCGGCGGGGTCATCGAATCCGCGGCCGGCGCAGTCGCCGACGGCGAGGTCTGGGCCGGGGTGGTCGGCTGGGTCGCCGTCGGAGTGGCGCTGGGCGCCGGCTGCGTCGCCTGGGCCAGCGCGGGCGTCCCGGCGAGCATCAGCGTGGCGACAAAAGCAGTCTTGATCATGAAATTCTCCGTTCTTGGGCAGGTTGGCCGTGCGGACACGGCTGCCGGGAAAACAACGAAGGCCATCGCAGAAGGTTGTTCGTTTCACCCCTCGCCCGCCACGCCCCATCTGGCAATAAACGGCGGTTTTCCGTAACTTAACGGTGATGCGGGCAATCGCTTGCGTCTCGCTAAAGCGATGCCCACAGAGCGCGCGTGACCCTTCCATCGTCCCACCGTCCGGAACTCCGCCCGCTGGCTCGGGTTGCCTATCTGTGACCAGCGCCGTCGTGACCCTCGCCAGCTACAACATGCGCAAGGCGGTCGGCACCGACCGGCGGCGCGACCCGCATCGGGTGCTCGAGGTGCTGAACGAGGTCGATGCCGACATCGTCGCGTTGCAGGAGGCGGATCGGCGCACCGGCGGCCGCGCTTCGGCGGTGCCGCACGAGCTGATCGACAGCCACGGCCGCTACAAGCCGGTGCCCTTGGGGGTGAAGAACCGGCGGATGTTCGATGCGCTGCCCAAGATGGGTGCGCGGGTCGACGAATTGCTCAAGGTCGATACGCGCAACATCGGCTGGCACGGCAACGCGCTGCTGGTGAAGCCGCATATCGCGGTCATGGACGTCGCCGCGCTCGAGCTGCCGACACTCGAGCCGCGCGGTGCGGTCCTTGCCGAATTGCTGATCGGCGACCAGCCGCTGCGCGTGATCGGGCTCCACCTCGACCTGTCGGGACTGTGGCGGCGGCGGCAAATGCGGGCGATCGTCGCCGCCATCGCGCGCCGTCCGAACAAGATGCCGAGCGTGCTGATGGGCGACACCAATGAATGGCGGCGTGAGGCGGGCTGCCTCAAGGACTTAGCGGACGACTACCGGATCGCGCCGATCGGGCCGAGCTTCCATGCCCGCCGCCCGGTTGCGACGCTCGACCGGATCATCGTCGACAAGGCCCTCCGGATCGAAGCCGCGGGGGTCCACCACAGCGAATCCGCGCGGGTGGCGAGCGATCACCTTCCCGTCTGGGCGCGGATCGCGCTCTAGGCGGCCTTGCCCGAGATGGCGCGCTGCCGCCGCCGCTGAATGCTCGAGCCGATCCCGAGCGCTTCGCGATATTTGGCGACCGTGCGGCGGGCGAGGTCGAAGCCCTGCTCTTTAAGCAGGTCGACCAACGTATCATCCGACAGGATCTCGGTTTCGTGCCCGATCAGCCGCGCGATCGCTGCTTTGACCGCCTCGGCCGAGGCGCCCTCGCCGCTGTCCGCCGCGACACCCGAGCGAAAGAACCACTTGAGTTCGAACAGGCCCAGTTCGCACGAAAGATATTTGTTGGCGGCGACCCGGCTGACGGTCGATTCGTGCATGCCCACCGCCTCGGCGACCGCGCCCATGGTCAATGGCTTGAGATGCGCCACACCGCCGCGGAAAAAGCCTTCCTGGCGGGTGACGATTTCGCTCGCGACCTTGACGATGGTACGCGCGCGCTGGTCGAGCGCGCGGACCAGCCAGTTGGCCTGGCCGAGACAGTCGGACAGCCAGGCGCGGCTTTCCTTGCTCTGCGGGCCGGTCTTGAGCTCGGCATAATAACGGCGGTTGACGAGCACCCGCGGCAGGTTGGCGGGGTTGAGCTCGACCGCCCATCCTTTCCCTGCGCGCCGCACCAGCACGTCGGGTTCGGGCGCGGTCTCGGGCTCGGCGGCGAACTGGCAGCCGGGCTTGGGGTCGTAGGCGCGCAATTCGCGGATCATGTCCGCCAGATCTTCGTCGTCGACCGCGCAGATGCGTTTCAGGGCGGCGAGCTGGCCCTTGGCGAGCAGGTCGAGATTGTCGATCAGCCGGCGCATCGCGGGGTCGTATCGGTCGGCGGCCCTGGCCTGCAGCGCAAGGCACTCGGCCAGCGTCCGCGCGCCGATTCCCGCGGGTTCGAGCCCCTGGACGAGCGCGAGCCCGGCCTGGACATCGCTCAGCGGCAACTCGAGCGCGGTGGCGAGGTCGCCGAGCGGGACTGCCAGATAGCCGGTTTCCTCGAGTTCGTGGACGATCGCCTCGGCGGCGCGGGCGGCAGCGCCGCCATGCCCGTGCAATTGGGACAGCAGATGTTCGCTGAGGCCCGAAGCCCCGGCCTCGAGGCGGTCGAAATCGAACCCGTCGTCGGGCGCCGCACCGACTTCCGCCGCGCTGTCATATTCGAGCGCGGCCTCGCGCCAGTCGCGGTCGAGCGCCTCGTCGCCCGCGCCGGCAAGCTGGTCGGCGCCACTCGGCTCGGGTGCGTCGTCGCCAAATTCGCGATCCTCGCGGACCACGACGTCGCGGTCGGGCGCGCCGGCCTCGAGCAGCGGGTTCTTGGCCAATTCCTCGGCCAGCACCGCTTCCAGTTCGATGTTGCTGAGCTGGAGGAGCTTGATCGCCTGCGCCAGCTGGGGCGTCAGCACCAGCGACTGGGACGTGCGGAGCTGGAGGCCCGGTGCCAGGCTCATTGCGCCACGCTGGCCTTAGAGTTCGAAGCTCTCGCCGAGGTAGAGCCGGCGCACGTCGCGATCGGCCACCAACGCCTCAGGAGTACCCTGGAACAGGACCTGGCCGTCGTAGATGATGCAGGCCCGGTCGACGATATCGAGCGTCTCGCGCACGTTGTGGTCAGTGATGAGCACGCCGATGTCGCGGCCCTTCAATTCCTTCACCAGGTCGCGGATGTCGGCGATCGAGATGGGATCGATACCCGCGAACGGTTCGTCGAGGAGCATGATCTTGGGCTCGGCCGCCAGCGCGCGGGCGATCTCGCAGCGCCGCCGTTCACCCCCCGACAGCGCCATCGCGGGCGCCGCGCGCAAATTGGTCAGGCCGAATTCGTCGAGCAGACGCTCGAGCCGCGCCTGGCGCTCGCCGCGATCGGGCTCGGCCACTTCGAGCACGGCTTGGATATTCTGTTCGACCGTCATCCCGCGAAAGATGCTCGTTTCTTGGGGCAGGTAGCCAAGACCGAGGATCGCGCGGCGGTACATCGGCAGCGGGGTGATGTCGTTGCCGTCGAGCAGGATGCGGCCGGCATCGGGCTTCACCAGGCCCATCACCGAATAGAAGCAGGTCGTCTTGCCGGCGCCGTTGGGACCGAGCAGCCCGACCACTTCGCCGCGGCTGACGCTCAGCGAGACGTCGTGAAGGACCGCGCGCTTGTCATAAGCCTTGGCGATCGAGCGGACCTCGAGCCCGCGCACCGTGCCGGCGGCGTCGAGTCCGGTCCCGGGGGCCGTACGGGTATCGAGCATCGGCTCAGCCGCTTTTCTGCGTCTGGCGCTGGGGGACGGTGAAGTGGCCCTGCACCCGGCCGCCGTTCTGGCCGACGCCCGGCGGGCCGCCGTCGATCACCGCGCGGCCGCTGTCGAGGTCGATGGTGAGGCGATTGCCTTTCACCTGGCTGCCGTCACGGTCGAGCTGGACGTTGCCGATCAACGTGATGATCTTGCGGTTGAGGTCGTAGACTCCGAAGTCGCCGCGCCCGGTTTCGGACGGGGAGCGCACCGTGACTCCGCCAGCCGCATCTAGGCGGTCGATCTGGATTCCGCTGCCATTGGTCGACCCGCCGTTGTTGGTATAGGCGATCGTCAGCCGGTCGGTGGTGAGGGTGAGATCGTCCTGCTTGGCGACGACACTGCCCGAGAAGACCGCGCGGTCGGCACGATCCTGAACCTCGATCCGCTCGCTGCTGACATCGACCGGCGCATTGCCGTTATGGCCCTTGAGCGCCGAGGTCGGCTGGGCCCGCTGGATCGGCTGCGTCCCCGCCGGCTGCTGCGCCTGCGCGGCGGCGACCGTCGCCAGCGCGGTGCCGGTCGCCAGCAAGAGCCCGAGAGTGATGAAACGCCCCATGGTCCTCATCTGACCGCCCCTTGCTTAATTTTCAACCGCGCACCGCCATCGAGCACGACGGTCCGAGTGCCGAGATCGGCGTGGACCCGCCCGGCGGTAAAGGTACCGAGCGGAAGCCGGCCGCTGACCCCGCCGTTCAGCCCCAGCTGCTTGCTCCGCAAGTCGCCGTTGATGCTCCCCGCCGCCACATCGCCCTCGCGACCGGTGCCGGTGCCGTTACCGCCGGTCACCGTGCGGGTCTTCAAGTCGACCAGCACGTCATGCGTGAACAGTTGCTCGCCCTTGGGCCCGTTGACCCGCACCGGGCCGAGCACGCTGACCTGCTGGAGGTCGAGATTGTAGCGGCCGCGGTCGGCCTCGATCGTCGCCGGCCCCTCGACCATGCCGAGCTTGGCGAACATCCCGTTGATATCGACGATCGGCTGCTCGGAGGTTGGCTGGATCGCGCGCTTGGCCTGGACGGTGAACGGCTGCCCCTTGTCGTCCTGGCCGGTGTAGCTAGCCGCTTCGATCCGCATTCGCTCGGGCGACGATTCGACCTTTTTCTTGTCGAGGATGAAGCTGACCTCCTGCCGCTTGCTCAATGGAGCGAGCAGGAGAAAGGCGACCAGCACGCCGACCAGGCTCGGCAGCGCGATCTTGAGCAGGCGCACGAGGCCGTCGTGCCGGCTGCCCGGCTGCGCCCATTTCGCCTGCGTCTCGCGCTGCTCTGCCGCCGTCTCAGGCATGAGCGAAAATGTCCTCCTCGGGCCAGCCGGCGAGGTCGAGCCGAGCGCGGGTGGGGAGGAAGTCGAAGCAGGCCTGCGCCAGCTCGGTCCGGCCTTCGCGGGCGAGGCGGACGTCAAGCTTTTCCTTGAGCGCGTGGAGATAGCGCACGTCGCTCGCCGCATAGTCGCGCTGGGCGTCGCTGATCTCGGGCGCGCCCCAGTCGCTGGTCTGCTGTTGCTTGTTCAGATCCTGACCGAGCAGCTCGCGGACCAGTTCTTTTAGGCCATGGCGGTCGGTGTAGGTGCGGATCAGCCGGCTGGCGGTGCGGGTGCAGTAGAGCGGAGCGGCCATGACGCCGAGATAGTGCTGCATAATCGCGATATCGAATCGGGCGAAATGATAAAGCTTGAGCCGGTTGGGGTCGGCCAGCAGCGCCTTCAGATTGGGCGCCGCATAGTCGCTTCCCGGCGAGAAGCGCACCAGATGCTCGTCCCCGCTGCCGTCGGACAATTGCACCAGGCACAGCCGGTCGCGGCCCGGGTGGAGCCCCATCGCCTCGGTGTCGATCGCGATCGGCCCGGCGGCGAACAGGTCGGTGGAGGGCAGGTCTTCTTCGTGGAAATGAATGGCCATGAAAGTGCTGTTTCTCTTTCGGGCGGCGCTTGGCAAGGCCTCACTGAACCTTCGCTGGCCGCGCTCCTTCGAATCGGCTGGAGCGAACGAACCTTTTCGGGTAACGTGAATCATCTGCGCGCCTGTTTCGGCGTGTCGTGACCGGTTGCGCCCTGAGGCCCAGCGCGTTGGTTTGATTGATTATTCGGGCTGGAGAAGTGTGAAGGGCATGGGTTACGATCGAGGGCGCAAGGGTGATCGCGGTGGACGCGGTCGCGACAGCAAGGGTGATTTCGGCGGCGGCGGCGGTGGTGATTTCTACGGTGGCGGCGGCGGTTTCGGTGACCGCGGCGGCTTCGGCGGCGGCGGCGACCGGTTCGGTGGCGGCGGCGGTGGCGGCTACGGCGGCGGCGGCGGCGGTGGTTACCGCGGCGGCGGCGGTGGTGGCGGCTTCGGCGGCGGCGATCGCTTCGGCGGTGGCGGCGGCGGCGGTGGCTACCGCGGTGGTGGCGGCGGTGGCGGCTTCCGTGGCGGCGGCGGCGGTGGTGGTGGTGGCGGCATGCCTCCCCAGGTCGTCGGCGAAGGCAAGGGCACCGTTAAATTCTTCAATCCGCAAAAGGGCTTCGGCTTCATCGTCCGTGACGATGGCGGCGAGGACGTGTTCGTGCACATCTCGGCGGTCGAGCAGGCGGGTCTCACCGACCTCGCCGACGGTCAGCCGCTCGAGTTCACGCTGGTCGACCGCGGGGGCCGTATCTCGGCCACCAACCTGCGCATCGACGGTGAGCCGGTCGCGGTGGTCCGCGAAGAGCGCGCGCCGCAGCGTCAGCTGACCGGTGAGCGGACCAGCGGCACGGTGAAGTTCTTCAATTCGATGAAGGGCTTCGGCTTCATCCAGCGCGATGACGGCCAGCCGGACGCGTTCGTCCACATTTCGGCGGTCGAGCGCGCGGGCATGCCGTCGCTCAACGAAGGCGACCGGCTCGAGTTCGAGCTCGAGGTCGACCGGCGCGGCAAGACCGCGGCGGTGAACCTGCAGCCGATCCAGGAAGCGTAAGCTCCCAGCGAAAACTCGCGTGTCACGCGGGGCAGGGCCCGCCCGGACATGATCCGGGCGGGCCTTTTTCGTTCACGCCTGACGGAAGGGGAGTTCGGCGCGCAGCGCCTCGATCTCTTGGCCCACGCCCTCGCGCTCGGCATCGACGAAGCGCACGACCGCATCGCGGAAACCCGGATTCGGGATGAAGTGCGCCGAGCGGGTGATCACCGGCTCATAGCCGCGCGCCAACTTGTGCTCGCCCTGCGCGCCCGCCTCGACCCGCGCGAGTCCATGGCGGCAGGCCCACTCGATCGCTTGGTAATAGCAGAGCTCGAAATGGAGGAAGGGCACTTCCTCGGTGCAGCCCCAGTAACGGCCGTAGAGCGTGTCCGCCCCGATCCAGTTGAGCGCGCCGGCGATCGGCCGCCCGTCGCGCAGCGCAAGAAACAGCAGCAGCCGGTCGCGCTGGCTGATCGCAATTTGGTCGAAGAATTCGCGGGTCAGATAGGGCCGGCCCCACTTGCGGCTGCCGGTGTCGCGGTAAAATGCCCACATCGCATCCCATTCCGCGGGCCCGATCTCTGCGCCGCGCAGGGCGACGATTTCCAGCCCGGCCCGCGCCGCTTCCCGCTCCTTGCGCAGCGCCTTGCGCTTGCGGCTGGCCAAAGTGGCGAGGTAGTCGTCGAAGCTAGCGAAGCCGCGGTTGAACCAGTGATATTGGATGCCGTGGCGGATCAGCCAACCGCGCGCGGCGAAGTCGGCTGCCTCGTCCTCCTCGAGGAAGGTGGCGTGCGCGGACGACAGCCCGTTCTGGCTCGTCACCGCCTCGAGCGCGGCGAGCAGCGCCTGTGGCCGGGTGCCGAGCAGCCGCGGGCCGGGCACCGGCGTGAACGGCACCGCCACCTGCAGCTTGGGATAATAATCGCCCCCGGCGCGCTGCCAGGCATCGGCCCAGCCGTGATCGAACACATATTCGCCCTGGCTGTGGCTCTTGAGGAAGGCGGGCGCGGCGGCGACGATCTCGCCGGCTTCCTCGACCAGGATCGGCAGCGGGCTCCACCCGCTCGCCTCGCCGACGCTCCCGGAATCCTCCAGCGCAGCGAAAAAGGCGTGGGCAACGAACGGATTGCCGCTGGCCGCCAACGAGTCCCACAAGGCGGGCTCGATCCCCGCGATCGTATCGGCGATGCGGGCAGTTACGCGATCAAGGTCGGCCATCGCCCTCCCAGATAGGAGCGTCGGCGAACTTCGCCACCTTGGCGCGGTCGGCGGGAGAGCGAACGGTCCAGCTATAGACCGGCATCCGCCCGCGCTGCTTCGCCACCCACCGCTGGTCGAGCGCGCGGCAGTCGACCGCGAGGAATTGCGGCCTGCCCGTGAGTAGGAACAGCGCCCGCCACCACGGCTTGAGGCCGACGTCGATCACCAGTCCGCGCAGGACCGCCGGGGCGTTCGTCGCAAACCACCGCGGGACCCGCGGATCGAAGCTCATCACCGCCACCGGGCCGCGATAGCCAGCCAGCGCCGCGGCCACCGCTTGGCACAGCCGCTCAAGCCCGATCTCGCGCTTCACTTCGATCAGCAGCGGGACCTGGCCGTCGATCAGCGTGAGCAGGTCGACAAGGGTCGGAATGGGTTCGCCGGTGCCGAGCAGCCGCAGTTCGGCCGCGTGCGCCGACGAGCGATGCCGAAGGCAGCCGTCGGCGCCGGTCAGTCGCTCGAGGCCCTCGTCGTGGAAGACGTGCGCAATGCCGTCGGCGGTCGCCCGGACGTCGCATTCGATTCCCGCGCCGAGCGCCAGCGCGCCGCGCGCGGCGGCCAGACTGTTCTCGGGGACGCCCGGTCCGTGCAGCCCGCGATGCGCGAAGCCGAGCGGCCCGGGCTTCAGCGGGTCAGGCGCGGACCTGGACGACCGCATCCACCTCGACCGCGACGCCGAGCGGGAGCACCGGCACACCGACCGCCGAGCGGGCATGGCGCCCGGCCTCGCCGAACACCTGCTGCATCAGATCCGAGGCGCCGTTGGCGACCTTGGGCTGGTCGGTGAAGCTGGCCGCCGAATTGACGAATACGCCGAGCTTCACGATCCGCTCGACCCGGTCGAGCGAGCCGAGCGCCGCCTTGATCTGCGCCAGCAGCATCAGCCCGCACCGGCGCGCGGCGGCCTGGCCCGCCTCCAGATCGACATTCTCGCCCAGCCGCCCGGTGATCAGGCTGCCGTCCTCGGCGAAGCTGATCTGGCCCGAGATGTGGAGAAGGCCGTTGGCCTCCACCGCCGGAACATAGGAAGCGACCGGCGCGGCCGGCTGCGGAAGGATGATGCCGAGTTCGGCGAGGCGTGAGTCGATGGACATGAGGGCGCTCAAGCAGGCCCCTTCCTGGCGGTCAACCTTCGCTCGTCCTGGGCGGAAGACCGAAGGTCTGAAGTCGAAGGGCGTATGACGAGACGCCCTTCGACTGCGCTGCGCTCCGCTCAGGACGAGCGAGCGGCCTGTCAGCCCTGCTTGCTCATCGCAAAACCGGCGAAGCTTTGCCGGGTCGGCATCAGCTCGACCGTATTGATGTTGAGGTGCGGCGGCTGGTTGGCGATCCACCAGATGGTGTCCGCCAAATCCTCGGGGGTCATCGGCTCGAGCCCGGCGTAGAGCGCGTCGCTCGCCGCCTGATCGCCGCCATTGCGGACGACGGTGAATTCGGTCTCGGCCATTCCCGGTTCGATCGAGCTGACCCGCACCCCGGTTCCGGCCAGGTCGCAGCGCAGGTCGAGGCTGAACTGGCGGACGAACGCCTTGGTCCCCCCATACACCGCTCCACCGCGATAGGGGTAGGTGGCGGCGACCGACGACAGGTTCACGATCGCGCCCTTGGCCTCGATCAGCTTGGGCAGCAGCGCCTGGGTCAGCGCGACGAGCCCGGTGATGTTGGTCGCGATGACCTGGTCGAGCCGCTCCCATTCCTGCTCGTGCAGCGGGTCGGCCGGCGGTGCCAACCCGGCATTGTTGACCAGCAGTTCGAGGCCGCCCCATTCCCCCGCCAATTGCGGCAGCGAGCGCAGCGCGTCGAGGTCGCGCATGTCGAGTTCGAGCGGGAGGAAGGCGTCGCCCAGTTCCTCCTGCAGCGCCTTCAAGCGGTCGCCGCGGCGGCCGGTGCCGATCACCTTCCAGCCGTGTCCGACGAACAGTTTCGCAGCAGCCGCGCCGATGCCCGAGGTGGCGCCGGTGATAAGAGCGGTCTTGGTCATCTAAGCATCCTTCAAACGGTCGAGGATCCAGGCGGTCGCGGTCGGCCAGTCGTCGATCCGCGCGTCGGCGTCGGGCGCTGGCGGGACGATTGCGGCGATGCGCGGCTCGGCAATCATGTGCAGCCGCGCGGTCGCCGGCGAATATTTGGCGACGCTGGCATGGTGCACCGCGAGGTCGTCGACGAATACGCTGGGCGGATTGCCGTGTCGCTCGACCAGCCGCTTCAACGGCTCGCCCTTGCCGCCCTGATTGCAGACCACTTCATGGCGGATTCCGTGGGCGGCAAGCTGCTCGACCCGCCAGCTATGGGCATGGTCGCCAAGGTTGGTGAGGATGACGATGTCGGCACTCTCACCGATCCGCCCGAGCGCCTCGACCGCGCCGGGGACCAGTGTCTGGCGGTGCATTTCTTTCTGGAAGAATTCGTTGAGCAGCGGCCACACCTCGTCGGGCGGGACCGGCTCGCCGCCGCGGCTCAACGCTTTTCCCCAGTCGAGATTGTCGAGGTCGAAGCGCACGCCATGCGCTTCGTCGAGCCAGTCGGCGAAGTGGGACACCATGTGCAGCAGGACTTCGTCACAGTCGGTGACGAGGAGAGGGCGATTCATGCGTCGAGAGCGCTCCGGGCGGCGACCAGTTCCTGCGGCGGCATCTGAAGAGCCTCGGCGACCGCGACAAGGTCCGGCTCATGCGCTTCGAGGAAGCTCAGCACCGCCGCCAGCATCGCCGGCTCGGTGGCGCGGGCGCGCAGTTCGTCGGCGGTCAGACCGGTCAGCGTCAGCAGCCGCTGGGCGCGCGCTTCGTCCCGCAAGGTGACAGCCAGCGCCTGCAGCGCAACAATCATCGGGTCCGGGGTGTTTGGAGCGGGCCTGATCATCGCCTATGATGGGAGGTGAAGGGTTGAGGGAGCTTGTAAGGCCGTGGCCAGGATCCTGGTTGTCGAGGACAACGCCCTCAACATCAAGCTGTTCTGCGACCTGCTCGCGGCGCACGGGCACGAGCCGTGTGCGGTGACCGACAGCCGTGAGGCGCTTGAGCGGGCGCAGAGCTTCGCGCCGCAGCTGATCATCACCGATATCCAGCTGCCCCACGTCAGCGGGATGGAGCTCATTCGCTGGTTCCGCGACGATCCCGGCTTGCGCGATGTGCCGATCATGGCGGTAACCGCTTATGCCGGCGCCGGCGACGAGGACCGCGTCCGCGCGGCCGGCGTCCAGGCCTATGTCTCGAAGCCGATCTCGGTCGCGCGGTTCATCGAAGAGGTCAGCGCCCTGCTCGCGGAGAATGGCGCGGCGGTACACTGACGTGAAAAGGGGCGCCGCAGCGCCCCTCGTCAGCCAGCAAGAGGCGCCAAGCGCCTTACTTGATCTTGGCCTCCTTGAAGTCGACGTGCTTGCGCGCGACGGGGTCGTACTTGCGGAAGCTCATCTTCTCGGTCTGGTTGCGCGGATTCTTCTTGGTCACGTAGAAGAAGCCGGTGTCGGCCGTGCTGACGAGCTTGATCTTGACGGTTGCCGGCTTGGCCATCGTTCGAGTCCTGAAAGCTGGAAAAACAAAGAGCGGCGCTCGCACGCCGCCCGCATTCGCCGCGCCCATGCCGCGCCGCCACGCCCATGTCAAGGAATTCGCATCCGTTTCGCCGGTCCGTCACGGTGCTTTCATGCTTGTTTAACCGCTTTGGGCGACCGTCGCTTTACTTAAAGCGGAGTGAAGCCATGCGCGACGCCCTTGATGACATCCGCCGCGACCTGCGGTTGCGAATCGCCGATATTAACGGCCGCGCCGAGCGGTTGAGCCCGCTCGACATCCATGCGCGGCTCGACGCGGTGCGCGATGTCGCCGCCCGCGCCGGCCTCGGCGCCGCCGAAAGCCTCGCCAAGCGCTCGGCGCAACTGGCACTGCTGCCCGGCTGCCGGGTGTCGGTGCCGCAGGCGCTCAGCCATTTCGACGACGCGCTCGGTGCGCCGGAGGCGACCGACTGCCAGACGATTCTCGCCGCGCTCGCCGCCAGACTGCACTGACGGGAGCGCCCGCACCGACCCGAAACGAATCGGCGGGCCCGTGCATTAAGGGGCGATGCGCGCCTTCTCCCAGCTGCTCGACGCGCTCGTCTATACCCGCAGCCGCAACGCCAAGCTGAAGCTGATCGGCGACTATCTCCGCCGCACCCCCGACCCTGATCGCGGCTATGCGCTGGCGGCGCTGACCGGGTCGCTCGACATCCCCGCGGTCAAATCCTCGGTGATCCGCAACCTCGCCGAGACCCGCGTCGACCCCTTCCTGCTCAGCCTCAGCCGCAATTACGTTGGCGACACCGCCGAGACCGTGTCGCTGCTCTGGCCGACCCCCGATGCCGAACATCCCGAGATTGACGACGGCACCATCGGCCTCGCCGATGCGGTGACGCGCCTCCAGGCGATCAGCCGCTCGGACGCGCCGGCCGAACTGGCGCGAATGCTCGACCACCTCGACGCCTCGGGCCGCTATGCTTTGCTCAAGCTGGCGACGGGCGAGTTGCGGGTCGGGGTCAGCGCCCGGCTCGCCAAGCAGGCGTTCGCCGACGCCTTCGGGGTCGATGTCGAGGGGGTCGAGGAGGTCTGGCACGGGCTCGACCAGCCGTTCCTCGAACTGTTCGCCTGGGGCGAAGGCCACGCCGAGCAGCCGCGCGTGGTCGACATTCCGGTGTTCCGCCCGTTCATGCTCGCCCACCCTCTTGAGAGCGAGGAGCTCGACCTCGACGCTTACGCGGCCGAGTGGAAATGGGACGGCATCCGCGTCCAGCTGGTCCGCGCCGGCGGACAGACGAGGCTCTACAGCCGCACCGGCGACGACATCACCCGCAGCTTTCCCGACGTCGCCGCCGCCTTCGTCGTGCCCGGCGTGCTCGACGGTGAATTGCTGGTGCGCGGCGCGGGACAGGGCGCGGACGAGCATGGCGGCGCGGCGGCCAGCTTCAACGCGCTCCAGCAGCGGCTCGGCCGA
Source organism: Sphingomonas ginsengisoli An et al. 2013 (assembly GCF_009363895.1). Lineage (NCBI taxonomy): Bacteria > Pseudomonadati > Pseudomonadota > Alphaproteobacteria > Sphingomonadales > Sphingomonadaceae > Sphingomonas > Sphingomonas ginsengisoli (ex An et al. 2013). The sequence continues at coordinate 2,279,522 of NZ_CP045434.1, forward strand.
AAGGTCGTCAGCGGCAAGATGCAGGACGACTATCCCGCTTTCGTCCGGCTCTACGATATCCTTTACGACGGCTCAGAAGACCTGCGTGAACTTGGCTGGGCCGACCGCCGGGCGCGGCTCGAGGCGTTCGTGCCCCGGCTTCCCGCCGACCGCTTCGACCTCTCGCAACTGATCGAAGCGAAGGACTTCACCGAGCTTGGCGAAATCCGCGCCGGCGCGCGCGACGCGGCGATCGAGGGGATGATGCTCAAGCGGCGCGATTCGCCCTACGTCGCCGGTCGCCGCACCGGGCTGTGGTACAAGTGGAAGCGCGATCCGCTGACCGCCGATTGCGTGATGATGTACGCCCAGCGCGGGTCGGGCAAACGGTCGAGCTATTACAGCGACTATACCTTCGGGGCGTGGAACGAGGCGGGTGAGCTGCTGCCGGTCGGCAAGGCCTATATGGGGATTACCGACGAGGAGCTGCGCTGGCTCGACCGCTTCGTCCGCCAGAACACGGTCCAGCGCTTCGGCCCGGTCCGCGAGGTCGAGAAGACGCTGGTACTGGAAGTCGCGTTTGACAGCGTCCACCTGAGCAAGCGTCATCGCTCCGGCCTGGCGATGCGCTTTCCCCGGATCAGCCGCATCCGCACCGACAAGCCGGCGCACGAAGCCGACCGGCTCGACACCCTGCTCAACATGGTCACTTGAAGCGTGACTGGCCCGCGCTAGGCTGCGTTCCAACAGGGATGAGGGGACGACCATGATCGGGAAGATGCTGCTCGCCGCGGGCGCGCTGATGCTGTCGGGCGCGGCGAGCGCCGAGACCTACGCGATTCAGGCCGGACGGCTGATCGTCGACGCGGCGCAGCCCGCGCGCGGCCCCTCGACGGTGATCGTCGACAATGGTCGGATCGTGCGGATCGAGTCTGGCTTCACTACCCCGGCGGGGGCGACGGTGGTCGACCAGCGCGCCCGCACGGTGTTGCCGGGGATGACCGACGTTCACGTCCACCTGACAAGCAATTCGGGCGAGCCCTGGTACAACGGCTATACCCAGAAATATTCGGTGCCTTATTCGGCGACCGTCGGCCTGACCCATGCCCTCGAGATGGCGCGCGCAGGCTTCACCACCGTACGCGACCTCGGCGGCGCGACCGCGGCGGTGACCGCGGTGCGTGATGCGATCGGCGAGGGCCGCTTCCCGGGCCCGCGGGTCAAGGTGTCGGGCGACCCGCTGTCGATCGTCGGCGGCCATGCCGACCCAGCCACCGGATTGCCGCCCGAGATGGCCGCCGCCTTCGACGCCGCGCACCTCAGCAGCGCAGTCTGCACCGGGCCGCAGCAATGCCAGGAAGCGGTCCGCCACCTTGCCGCCGCGGGTGTCGACGTGATCAAGATCATGGCCACCGGCGGTGTGCTCGACCCTGGCGCGCGCGGCCTTGATCAGCATTTCACCGACGAGGAGATGCGCGCGATCGTCCAGATGGCGCATTCGTCGGGCCTCAAGGTCGCCGCCCATGCCCACGGAGCGCGCGGGATCCTCGCCGCGACCAACGCCGGGGTCGATTCGATCGAGCATGGCACCTTCCTCGACTCCGCCGGGGCGCAGGCGATGAAGGCGCACGGCACCTATTATTCGGCGACCCTGATCGCGCTGAGTGCCCTTCCGGGACTGATCGAAGGCAATAAGATCCCGCCAAGCTCGCAGGCCAAGGCGCGGCAAGCGCTGACCGCGTGGGGCAAGGGCCTCGCGCTCGCCTATCGGAGCGGGGTCAAGATCGCGCTCGGGACCGATTCGGCGGTCGCCCCGCACAAGGACGCGGGCAAGGAAGTCGAGCTGATGGTGACCAAGAGCGGGATGACCCCGCGCGACGCGCTGATCGCGGCGACCAAGGGCGGGCCCGACCTGCTCGGAATCGCCGGCGAGACCGGGACGCTCGATGCGGGCAAGTCGGCCGACCTGATCGCGGTCGACGGCGATCCGCTGACCGACCCCAGGGCGGTCCAGCACATCGGCTACGTGATGGTCGAGGGCCGGCCGATCCCGATGAACTAGAGCGTCTTCTCCAGCACCACGAAGGCGAGGTCGGCACGCTTGGGCGTGTAGCGCTGCTCATCATAGGGGAAGGGGCGGGTCTCTCCCGTCGGCCGATAGCCGCGCCGCTCATACCAGGCGATCAGCTCGGGCCGCTGGGCGATGACCTGCATCTCCATCCGCGTTGCGCCAAGCGTATCGCGGGCGAAGGCCTCGGCCCCCGCCAGCACGTCGCGGCCGGTCCCGCTCGCCTGCGCCGTCGGGTCGACCGTCAGCATACCGAGATAGGCGAGCCCCTCGCCCTTGTCGGTCACCGCCACGCAGGCCCCGAGCGCATCACCCTCGCGCCGCAATAGGATGTGCTGGGCGGGGTTAGCGAGCATGGCGGCGAGCTCGGCGGCATCGGTGCGGCGCCCGCCGACGAGGTCCGCCTCATGACTCCAGCCAGCGCGCGCGCTGTCGCCGCGGTAAGCGCTTTCGACCAGCCGTTCGAGCGCTGGGAGGTCGGCCGCGGTCGCCGGCTCAAGCCTCATGCACCGCCACCGTCCGGCCCGCGGCATTGGCCTGCCCGCGGAACATCCCGCGGGTGGTGAAGCCCCACGCGGCCGTTCCGTCGGGTGCGACGCCGATCAGACCGCCGGTCCCGCCGAGCGCGCGAATGTCGGCAAGCACCGCGTCCAAGGCCTGCTGAAGGCTCTCGCCGAGCATCCGCATCCGCGCGCCGACCTCGTGCGCGGCGGCGGCGCGAATGAAGAACTCGCCCGAGCCCGTCGCGCTGATCGCCGCCGAACGATCGTCAGCATAGGTGCCCGCCCCGATCAGCGGCGAATCGCCGATCCGGCCGTAGCGCTTGGCGGTCAGCCCGCCGGTCGAAGTGGCGGCGGCGACATGGCCGGCGGCATCGACCGCGACTGCCCCGATCGTTCCATATTTGACGTCGGCGTCGAACCCGCCGCCGCTGGCCAGCACGCGCTCGAGCTGGGCTCGGCGCTCGGGAATTTCGAACCACTTCGGGTCGACGGTCTCGAGGCCGTGGTCGCGGGCGAATTCCTCGGCGCCGTCGAAGCTCAGCAGGACGTGCGGGCTATGCTCCATCACCGCCCGCGCCGCGCTGATGGGAGCGCGGATCGTGGTCAGCCCGGCGACCGCGCCCGCCGCTCGAGTGCGCCCGTCCATGATCGCGGCGTCGAGCTCGATATGCCCGTCATGGGCGAGCACGCTGCCGCGCCCGGCGTTGAAGGCGGGATCATCCTCGAGCACCCGCGCCGCCGCCTCGACCGCGTCGAGCGAAGAGCCCCCCGCTGCGAGGATCGCCGCGCCCGCGTCGAGCGCGGCGGCGAGCCCGGCACGCCCCGCCGCTTCCTCCTTTTCCGAGAGACGCAATTCCCCGCACCCGCCGTGCACCACCAATTGCCAGTTCGTCATGCCCGCGCGCTTAGGCCCCGACCCCCGCTTGCGCAAATCCCTACTCCCATATAAATATGATATCAGATTAAAGGGGAACGTTCATGAGCGAGTCGCCAAACCCAGTCCTGACTTCGAGCCGCGAACGCGGCGCCGCGACCGTCAGCGGCTACGGGATGTTGCTGTTGCTGCTGCTGACCATCGCGGTGCAGGTGTTCGCGGTCGTCAGCCTCGCGCACCAAACCGCGTTGGAATGGATGCCAGTGGTCGCCGTGGTGACCCCGGTCGTCTTCGTATTCGTGCTGTTCGGCTTCTACATCCTCCAGCCCAACCAGGCGGTCGCGATCACCCTGTTCGGTGCCTATCGCGGAACCGACCGGACCACCGGCCTGCGCTGGGTGCTGCCGTGGGAAATGCGGCGCAAGGTGTCGGTCCGCGCCAACAACTTCATTTCCGAGCGGCTCAAGGTGAACGACCTGCGCGGCAACCCGATCGAGATCGCGGCGCAGATCGTCTGGCGGGTAATCGATACCGCGCAGGCGCTCTACGATGTCCAGGATTACAAGGCGTTCGTGGTGGTCCAGGTCGAAGCGGCGATCCGCACCATCGGCTCGCGCTATCCCTATGACGATTTCGAGCATCAGGAAGTGACCCTGCGTGGCAACCACGACAAGGTCGGAGTCGAACTGCGCGAGGAGCTGAATGCGCGGCTGGCGGTCGCCGGGATTACGGTCGACGAGTGCGGCTTCACCCACCTCGCCTACGCCAGCGAGATCGCCGGGGCGATGCTCCGCCGCCAGCAGGCGCAGGCGGTGGTCGCCGCGCGCAAGACGCTGGTCGAGGGTGCCGTCGGCATGGTCGAAATGGCGCTCGAGCAGCTGAGCGCGAAGAATGTCGTCGAGCTCGACGACGAGCGCCGCGCGGCGATGGTCTCGAACCTGATGGTGGTGCTGTGCGGCGAGCGTGACACCCAGCCCGTGGTCAACACCGGCACCCTTTACCAGTAGTTGCGGATGGCGGAGCGCAAGGCCTTTCCGCTGCGAATCGACGCGACCCTGTGGGACGCGGTGGAACGCTGCGCCACGGCCAATCTGCGCTCGGCCAATGCCGAAGCGGAAATGTTGATCCGCGAAGCGTTAAAGGCGCGCGGAGTGGCGGTGAGGCCGCCCCACCCGGTCAAGCGGGGACGCCCGCCAAAGGAGAAACAAGGATGATCACCCTGATCCTCGCCGCGGCCCAGGTGATGACCGCCTCCCCCGGCGCACTGCGCCAGACCGAGCTCACCGCCGGCACGGGTCGCCAGCTTGTGGGCACGCTGCTGCAGGCAGTCGGCACGCCGCGCGCCACCGTTCTGATCATCCCCGGGTCGGGGCCGACCGATCGCAACGGCAACAATCCGCTCGGGATCAACGCCGCGCCGTACAAGCTGCTCGCCGAGGGGCTCGCCGCCCGCGGCATCGCGACGCTCAGGATCGACAAGCGCGGCCTCGGCGGCAGTCGCGGGGCGGGCGATGGCAACAACGTCACCATCGGCCGCTACGCCGCCGATACCGGCAGCTGGGTCACCGCCGCGCGGCAGGCGACCGGCGCCCGCTGCGTCTGGCTGGCCGGACATAGCGAAGGTGGGCTCATCGCGCTGGCGGCGGCGGACCGGCCCGACGTCTGCGGACTGGTCCTGCTCGAGGCGGCTGGGCGCCCGCTCGGCGGCATCATTCGCGAGCAACTGCGCGCCAATCCCGCCAACGCCCCGATCCTCGCCGACGCCGAGCGAGCGCTCACCAGCCTCGAAGCCGGCCGCCGGGTCGAGGCGGCAAGCCTGCCGCCGGCGCTCGGCCAAGGCTTGTTCAACCCGGCGGTGCAGGACTTCCTGATCGACGAATTGCGCTACGACCCGGCCAAGCTCCTCGCCGCCTACAAGGGACCGGTGTTGGTGGTGCAGGGCGGAACCGACCTCCAGGTCAAGCCGGCCGACGCCGACCGGCTGGTCGCGGCGCGGCCGGGGGTCGCTCGGGCCGACTTCCCGACCATGAACCACATCCTCAAGGAAGCCCCGGCAGCGCGCGACGCGAACATCGCGACCTACGGCAACCCCAATCTGCCGCTGGCGCCCGGCCTCGTCGACCGCATCGCCGCCTTCGTCACCGAGAAACGGCGATGAGCGACGGGCCCGAATGGTTCGAGCCCAAGCGCGTCGGCTTCGGCGCCGGGCTGCCGATCGCCTGGCAGGGCTGGGCGGTGCTCGGCGTCTATTTCGCGCTGGTCGGGGTCGCGTTGCGCTACTTCGACGATGACAAATTGACCGGCGCTGCGATCGTCCTCCCGGCCACCGCCGCGCTGATCTTCGTCGCCAGCCGCACCACTCGCGGCGGCTGGCGCTGGCGCCGCGGTGACGATGACTGAGCTAGCCGGCGGTCGGCGGGCGCTGCGGCCGTTGCGGCGCCTTGCCGTAAAGCAATGCATCGTCGAGCAGCCGCGCCAGCCGCAGCCCGCCGGTCACAACCTGGCGGCGGATCGGCGCCATCACGCTGCGGATCTTCTCCTCGGTCATCACCGGCCGCTCGGCCGGCAGCGGGCCGCACGGATCGCCAAGCAGCGTGCCATAGGCATAGGTCCGGGCATTCTCCCAGCTCTGCCGGCTCCACTCCTCGGTGGTGCCCTGCGCCAGCGCGGCGCGCTCGCCGACCGGCACTTCGGACAGCAGCTCGCGTGCCCGCCCGGCGAAATTGGCGTCGTTGGGATTGCCCGGTCGCGCGCTCGGGCCCGACGTGATCGCGCGCTCGGGCAGCCAGCCGTCCCAGATGCTGTGAAGGTTCGTCTTGCCGGCGATGGTCCCGTAGGTGACCGGCAGGTCGTTGCCGCCGCGGTCGCCGCGGTCGCCGGCGTGCATCGGCTGTGACAGGTCGCCGACGAAATGGACGAGGTAGGCGAGCGCCATCACCCGCTCACGCACCGGCACCGTCTTGTCGGCAAGCAGGCGCGCGTTGCGCTCGATCTGCGCGCTGACGCAATTGCCGTCCTTGCACGCCTGACCGAGGCTGAACGCCTTGCAGACGTTGACGTTCTGATAGTGCCAGCTGCTCTGATAGCTGAAGCGGTCGCCCAGGGGCTTGATGCAGTCGGCCCAGATGCTCGCCTGCTCGATCGTCGCGACCGGGCAGGTCGGCGTCTCGAGCAGCCGGCCCTGACGAAGCAGCGCCTCGATCCGCGCGCGGGTCTCGGGCCGGACCGATTGCCACGCCACCGCGGCGACGGTCTCGTGGCCATATTCCCAGTAAGCGGCGCTGGGCGCAGCGGCGAAGAGCGCGCACAGCGCGGCAAGCAAGCGGATGATCGGCACGGGGGGCGATCTAGCCGAGGCTCATCCGAGCGACAACTCGTGGAGTTCATTAACTAATCGCCATTCGCCGAGGTCGGCGAGCATCACCCGCGCGGCCTGCTCGGTGAGGTCGGCGGTGCGCGGGAGGGTGGTCGCCAGCTTGAGGTCGGTGACGATCCGCTCGAGCTGGTCGGCGGTGTTGCGCGCACGCGAGGCGAGCGAACCGAAGTCGCCCTGGACGCGGATGCCGAAGATGGCGGTGCCGAGCGCGGGCAGGCCCGCCGAGAGCACGGTGCTCCATGCGCCGATCCGCTGGAGCAAAGGTGGATCGAACAGCAGGCAACCGACCGAGAAGAGGGTCACGCCAAGGGTCGCGGCGAAGATCGCCAGCGCCGCCCACTCGAGCCGTTCGTCGAGCGCCTTCACCTGGCCGCTGGTGTGGCGGTTGTAGTCGACCTGGGGCTGCAACTCGTGCGCGGCAATCGCCGCCGCCAGCGGCTGCACTTCGTCGAGGTCGAGCCGACCGGCGGGGCAGCCGATCGTCCGCCACACCGCCGCTGCATACCAGTCGATCCAGCGCCGGGCGACCGGCTCGGCGGCGTTACCGGGCGGGTCGGGCGCGGCGATGCCGAGCAGCTTGAGGCTGCGCATCGGTCGCAACCGTTCCGCCAATTGGCGATAGTCGAGCCAGCGCTGGTGCCAGCCGCGCCGCGACCCGGCCTGGGTGTTGACGATCACCGCCAGCACCACCGCCGCCTCGATCAGCGCGAGCTCGAGCGGGTTGGTCGGCAGCACCAGTCCGCTCAACCCCACCAGCGCGCCGAAGGCGGCCAGCAGGAAGTTGAACACCAGGCTCGAGCGATAGGTCTGGGCAAAGTGGCTCGCCAGCCCGTCGCTCCACACATAGGCGCGCTGGAGCAGGTCGAGCGGCACCCCGACGCCGTGGCAGTCGGCGCAGCTCAAGCGGTAGCTGTCCCACTCATCCGCCGCCGCCTGAAGCTGCGGGCGGGCGGTGAGGTCGCGGCGCGAGATTCGGCGGGTGCCCGCCAGCGTCATCAGCAACGGATATTCGACCCGCCAGCGCCACAGCCGCAAGCGTTCGTTGCGGAAGCGGTCGAAATATTGCCGCTCTGGTGGATCAGCCGGGGGCAGCAGCACGGCCGACAGCACCGCGCGCAGCGTCGCCGCGTCGGCCGGGCGGCCGCACTGGCGATCGCCGGGACTGGTCACCACCACCGGGTCGAACGCGCTCCACAGCAGGGTCACCGGCTGGTCCGGATCGGTCGGCAAATGGATCACCGGGGTCCCGCGCAGCAGAGCGGCGTCGACCGTCTCGGCCGTGCCGCCGCGGCCGCGTGCCAGCTCGCCGTCCCAGATCGCGATCAGCAGGTCGGAATGGGCGATGGTCGCGCGGCCGGCCATAACGAACCCGTCGAGCGGCCGCTCCGGCTCGCCGGGCAATTCGAGCACGCAGCCTGCCGCGGCCACCAGCCGGTCGAGTTCGGCCGCCTCGTCTTGGTCCATTGTCTCGGCGTAGCTGGCCCGGTCGAACGGCAGCACCGCCTGCAACCGCCAGCCGCGCTCGAGCGCGACCGCCGCCGCCATTTGGTCCGCGCCCGATGCGAGCGGGGAGACGAGAGTCAGGATCGGCGGCGGCGGAGCGAACAGCGCCGCTTCCTGCGCATGGAGGTCGCCGGCGATTCCCTCGATGTCGGCGATCAGCCGGGTCAGCCGATCCCGCAGGCCCGCGGCATCGCCTAGCCCCGCGCGGCGGTGGCCAGTGATCCCGACCGCCAGGGCAAAAGGGACGGGCGCATATTCGCTCAATCGTCGGCCGTGTCGCGCCAGAAGGAGATCAGCGCCGCCAGGCCCGCGATTGCGAACAGCCCGCCTACCGCGCCGATGATCGCGACACTGTTCGCCTCCCAGAAGCTCGCGCCGCCATTCTGGTTATTCATGATCGGGTCGAGGCTGATCGGCTTCCGCACCCCGTCGGCGTCGACCAGGTTGAGGGTGTATTTGAGCTGTTGGCAACTCGGGTCGCGGTTGGTGACATATAATTCGAGCCCGTCTGCACTCGTGCCGTCATACACGAAGCTGGGATGAGGCTGATACTTCGTCGGGCAACCCTTCGCGGCGTCCTGGACCCAGAAGCCGTCTTCGTCGCTGGCGAAGACGAAGTTGGCCGGATGAGGATTCTGGATCCGGAAGGTGATGGCATAGACCCAGTCGCCTGGGATCTTGTCATCCTTCTTGTTGAACTTCAGATCTTTGATCTTCGTGATGGAATAATCGCCCGAGGCGTCCTTGTGGACGATTACCGGCACCATGATGGGCTTCGATTTCGTCATGACCGCTCCTCTTTAATTCCTGCTGCCCGAGCCACCGTTCTGGTTGTTCATGATCGGGTCGAGGAAGGCGACGATCGTGTCGCCCGGACCCTCGGCCGCGACAAAATTGAGCCGGAAGCTCAGCAGGCAGGGCTCGGCATTGTCGTTGCGGACGCGCAGCCGCTTTGGCCTCGACGAGAGCGGGACCACGCCGTGGTCGCGCGACGGCGCCATCGGGTACGGCGGCGCGGCGGCGGCAGTGCCGCGCGCGACCCAGATGGCGGTGAACTTGTCGGGATGGAAAGCCAGCGCCCCGCTCGGATCATCGAGCATGAAGTCGGCCTCGTGCCAGTCGCGCTTGTGCAGTCCGAGCGCGTCCTTGCTGTAGGTGACCTCGGCCGTCGCCTTACCGTCCGCTTGCAGCTCGAACGACCAGTCGGCCCCGTTCCGCCGCGCCTTGACGGTCAGTTCGCTGGCATGGGCGCGACCTTCGGTTTTGGGCGACGGCGGGCGGTGGGCGGTGTCCGGCATGGTCGAGGTCCCCAAAGTGCGTGTCACGTCCGCCAACCGGTGGCGGCAAGCTGGGCGCCGAGCGCGCTCGCTTCGGCGCTGCGGCCCAGCCGCTCGAGCAATAACTGGCGTTGCGCGAGGTCGGTGGGCGTCTGCTCGACCGTGATCGGCCAAGTCGCGAGCGCCTCGTTCCAGGCGGTCATCGCCGACGCCCGGTCGCCCATCGCGGCGGCGATATCGCCGGCCAGCGATTGCGCCCGCGCCAGCGCGAAGCGCGCGTCGATCGGGTCGGCGCCGGGATCGTTGCGGATTTCGGCGATGAGCTGGCCGGCGGTCAGCATCGCCGACGCGGCGGCGCCTTGAGCAAGGCTGAGCCGCGCGCGGTCGTCGAGGCATTTGCGCCGCATCTTCTTGGCCAACACCGCGCTATTGGCGGGGTTGAGCCGCTCGGCCACCTTGCAGCCGGCCTCGGTGAACGTCGCCGCGGCGCCAAGCTGGCCCTGCCGCAGCAGCAGCGCCGCATGTTCAAGCCGCGCGCCCGCCGCGCTGCTGGCCCAATTGCCATTGGCCGGGTCGCGGCGGACCAAAAGGTCGGCCAGCGCCACCCCGCGGCCCGAGATCGCGAGCGCGGCGACGCGATCGCCGACCGCCGCCTGCTCGCGCGCCAGCGAGCGCAGCGCGACCAGCTCCTTTTCGAGCAGCAGGCTGTTGTCGGGAGCCGGCGCCAGCGCCTGCTGCAAGGTGGCGAGCTGCCGCATCCGCTCGGCTACCGCGGCGGGCAATTGGCCTGAGCGTTCGAGCGCATCGGCGAGGTCGCCCCGCGCCTCGATCTCGAGACTCGCATAATCGGCATTGGCGGGATCGGCGCGGCGCAGCGTCCCAAGCGGCTTCAGGACATGGCCGAAGCGCGTTGCTGCCTCGCGCGAATGGCGCGTCTGCAGCGCCAGCACGCCGAGATTGCTGTCGGCGTAGATGCCCTCGAGCTGCCATTTCACATTGGCCGGCTCGGCGGCGATCATGCGGTCGGCGAGCGCGCGATAGTCGGTGAAGCGCGCGCCGGCCTCGTCGTAACGGCCCTGGGTCGCGGCGAGATTGCCGATCCAGAAGACGTTCTGGGCCTGGTCGAACAGCCGCTGTGGGTTGGCGGGATCACGGCGCAGCGCCTCGGTCGTGCTCGCCAGCCCCTCGCGGTACAGCGCCAGCGCGCGGGCCAGGTCGCCGCGGCGCTGGGCGATGTCGCCCATCAGCGTCAGCGCCCGGCTGCGCTGGCCCAGCGCTTCGTCGCTCAAGCCCGCCTTGTCCTGATGCTCATAGTAATTGAGCACCTTGCCGCCGACCGCGTCGAGCGCGTCGAGCCGCCCAACCGGCTCCAATTTGTCCTTCAAATCGCCGATCATGAAGCCGACCAGGCTTTCGGCCTGGCGACGCTGGTCGCGCGCCTCGTCGCGTGCCTGCAACGCCACCACCGCCAGCCCGGTGGTCAGCAGCATCCCTGCGATCGACCCTGCGCTGACCAGCATCCAGCGACGGTGTCGCTGCTGTTCCTCGCGCTGGACCAGCTCGTCGAGGCGGACGTCGAGCATCCCCGCGACGAGCTTGAGCAATCCCATGTCGCGGCCGTCGGCTTCCGCGCGCAGGTCGGCGGCGATCGGCTCGGCATCGTCGCCGACCAGCCGGCCCCGCGCGTCATAACGTTCGCTCAGCGCCGCGGGCAGGCACTCACTGGCGGGATCGGCTGAGTGGGGTTCGCCGCCGACGATCGCGGCGAGCACCTTGCCGTCGGGACGCAGCCGCTTGAAGGCGCGGATCTCGGCATTGACCCAGCGACTGGCGACGGTCGCGGGGGAGCAGAGCACGATGAGGTGGCGCGAGCCCTCGATCATATCGTTGATGTCGCCGCCAAGATCGCCCGACGCCGCCAGCTCGCTGCGGTCCTGGAAGATCGGGGCGAGCGTGCGCGGGACGAGGAAACGCTCGGTGCGGCGCCCGACCAGCTCTGGCGGAACGCGGAATCGTTCCAGCGCGCGGTGCAGCCAGTCGGCGTGGCCCGCATCGGCATGGCTGTAGCTCAGGAAGGCCCAGTAGCGCTGGACGAACGGCTTGCGCGCGGCCGGCTTGCGGGATCGTCCCGCGCGCGATCGCGACAGAAGGGCCGATTCATCCACCCCGTCAGGTCCCCGACTCTGAGCCTCGGCCGCGACTCATAACAGATGTTAACCGCGACTCCTACGCGGCGTTCGCGCAGCTAAGTCGCGGGCTTGCCTTGGTTCTGTCGCGTGAGGGGGCTATATCGCGGGCATGTCCGCACTCCGCCCCTGGCGCACCATCGATCGCCGTCCGTCCCGCCAGATCATGGTCGGCAAAGTCCCCGTTGGCGGCGACGCGCCGATCACCGTCCAGACGATGACCAACACCCCGACCTCGGACGCCAGCGCAACCATCGCGCAGATCCGCCGCTGCGAGGAAGCCGGGGTCGACATCATCCGCGTCTCCTGCCCCGACCAGGACAGCACCGCGGCGCTCAGGGAAATCGTCCGCGCCGCCGAAGTGCCGATCGTCGCCGACATCCATTTCCACTACAAGCGCGCGCTCGAGGCAGCCGACGCCGGCGCCGCCTGCCTGCGGATCAACCCGGGCAACATCGGCAGTAGCGAACGGGTCGCCGAAGTGGTCCGCGCGGCCAAGGCCAACGGCTGCTCGATCCGCATCGGGGTCAATGCCGGCAGCCTCGAGAAACATCTGCTCGAAAAATATGGCGAGCCCTGCCCCGAGGCGCTGGTCGAGAGCGCGCTCGACCATGTCCGCATCCTCGAGGAGCACGACTTTCGCGAATATAAGATCAGCGTGAAAGCGTCCGACGTCTTCCTCGCGGTCGCCGCCTACACCCAGTTGGCGAGCGAACTCGATTGCCCGCTCCACCTCGGCATCACCGAGGCGGGCGGGCTGATCGGCGGCACGGTGAAGAGTTCAATCGGCCTCGGTATGCTGCTGTGGAGCGGGATCGGCGACACCATCCGCGTCTCGCTCTCGGCCGAGCCCGAGGAAGAAGTCCGCGTCGGCTACGAGATTTTGAAATCGCTCGGCGTCCGCAATCGCGGCGTGCGGGTGGTCTCTTGCCCGAGTTGCGCGCGCCAAGGCTTCGACGTCATTCGCACCGTCGAGAAGCTCGAGGAGCGCTTGCAGCACATCCGGACCCCGATGTCGCTGTCGGTGCTCGGCTGCGTGGTCAACGGACCCGGCGAAGCGCGCGAGACCGATATCGGCATCACCGGCGGCGGCAATGGCAAGCACATGGTCTATCTGTCGGGCGTCACCGACCACCATGTCTCGGACGAGGGGATGATCGATCACATCGTCCGCCTGGTCGAGCAGAAGGCGGCCGAGATTGACGCCGCGCAGGCCACGGAGGCCGAGGTTCTCGCCGCCGCCGAGTAATCGGCAACGGCTTTTTCACCCTTCGCCCGCACAAGGGGGCGATGTGGAAGGCGATGGTGGCATTGCTGGTGATCGCGGTGGCGGTGGGCACGAAGATGCCCGCGTCGTCCAGCGCCGCCATTTCTGACCAGGACGGCTCGAACCAGTCGATCCTGATCACGCCGACCGAATCGACCGCCAACTCGTTTCATCAATCGTCGCTCGGCGGCAGCGTCGCCTTGCCCCGCCAGGCCGACGGCCACTTCTACGCGAGTGCTGACGTCAACGGCACTGCGGTCGACTTCGTGATCGATACCGGCGCCACGGTCGTCTCGCTGACCCGCGCCGATGCGGAAAGAGCGGGGATCAATGTCGATCCCGACCGCTTCCAGGTCGTCGCTCAAGGCGCGTCGGGACCTGTCATGGGCCTGCCCGTGACGCTCCCCAGCCTCGAATTGGGCGGGCATCGCCTGACCGACGTCCAGGCGCTCGTCCTCGCCGACGGCGAGCAATCCTTGCTCGGCCAGAATGTGCTGAGCCGCTTCCAGTCGGTCTCGATCGAGAATGACGAGATGCTGCTGCGCTAGGCCGCCGGTCCCGCTACAGCGCAGGGCATGAGCGCGCGGCATCATCACTGGCTTCCGATCCTCGCCGCCGCGCTCGGCATCGCTTTGTTCGCCGGGATGGACGCCGCGATGAAGGCGGTGGCGCTGGCGATCGGCGCTTATTCGGGAATGCTCTGGCGCCAGCTGTTCGCGACCGCTTGGTCCGCTCCCGCTTACTTCCGCTCGCGCGCCGGCTGGCCGAGCCGCGCGGCCTTTCGCTTCCACCTGATGCGCGGCGCGGTCGGCGCGGCGATGGCGGTGCTGTGGTTCCACGGGCTGGCGCGGCTGCCGATGGCTGAGGCGATTGCTCTTTCCTTCATCGCCCCGCTGGTCGCGCTCTATCTCGCCGCCGCGATGCTCGCGGAGCGGGTCAGCCGGCGGAGCATCGGCGCGTCGCTGCTCGGCCTTGCCGGCATGCTCATCCTGCTGTGGGCACGGCTCGGGACCGGGGGCGAGCGCCACCTCGACGGGGTCGCCGCGATCCTCGCCTCGGCCATGCTCTACGCCTGGAACCTCATTCTCATGCGCCAGCAGTCACAGGTCGCGAGCCCCGCCGAGGTGAGCTTCTTCCAGTCGCTGATCTCGGGCGCCTGGCTGCTGCTGGCGCTACCGCCAGCGATGCTGCTCGATCCGGCGCTGCCCGCGATCCCGCCGTCGCTGCCGGTGTGGGGCCTGCTTGCCTTGTCGGCGGCGCTGGCGGTGACCTCGCTATTCCTGTTGAGCTGGGCCTATGGCCGCGAGGAAGCGCAGGTGCTGGTGCCGATCGAATATAGCGCCTTCCTGTGGGCGCTGGCGCTCGGCGCGATCTTCTACGCCGACCCGCTGCGCTGGACGACGCTCGCCGGCGCCGCGCTGATCGTGCTCGGCTGCCTGCTGGCCGCGCGCCGGCCGCGCCACGTCTCGCCGGTGATCGAGGCTGTCGTCTAGCTGCTCGACCCGAGTACGTTGATGGTGAAGGCGAGCACGCCGAGGTTGAAGAAGAACGCCGCCAGGCAATGCGCGATCACCACCCGGCGCAGGCCGCGGTCGCGGATTTCGACGTCCGAGGTCTGGAAGGTCATGCCGAGCGTGAAGGCGAAATAGACGAAGTCCCAATAGTCGGGCGTGTTCGTGTTGGGAAAGCCGAGGCTCTCGCACGGCGCGTCTTCATCGCCATAGGCGAGGTGGGCGTAGTGCAGCGCGTAGATCATGTTGCTGAACAGCCAGGCGATGATGATCGTCGCGATGATCAGCGCCTTGCCTTTCCAACCTAGGTGATCAGCCGAGCTCTCCGCCGCGAGCGCCACCAGTACCACGGTGGTGACGACCCCGGTGATCGCCAGAAGCATCGAGCGATTGGCGTCGTTGCGCGCCGCCTGCTGCCGGATCTCGGATTCCTTGTCGGTCTTGAGGACGGGCAGGATCGCCAGCAGGAAGACCACCGCCGCGACGTCGAACGAGGCGAGCACCCCGAGCGACAGGCGTTCGTGATAGACAGCTGAGATGACGAACCCGACGATAAGCACGGCGAGGAACAAGAGGAAGCGCGGAGGCGCGAGCTTGTGACCGATGCTGAACTTAGCCATGGACGGCGAGGCTAGCGCTGCGGTGGCCCGCGTCCAGTGAAAGGAATGTCATGGCCTGGCTCCTGCTGATCGTCGGTGGCCTGTTCGAGGTCGGCTTCACCACCTCGCTCCGCTTCGTCGACGGCTTTCGCAACTGGCCGTGGACGATCGCCTTTCTGGTCAGCGTGACCCTGTCGATGGGGCTGCTCGAGCAAGCGTCGCGGAGCATTCCGATGGGGACTGCTTATGCCGTGTGGGGCGGGATTGGCGCGGTCGGGACC
The DNA here is from genome assembly GCF_009363895.1 of Sphingomonas ginsengisoli An et al. 2013. Lineage (NCBI taxonomy): Bacteria > Pseudomonadati > Pseudomonadota > Alphaproteobacteria > Sphingomonadales > Sphingomonadaceae > Sphingomonas > Sphingomonas ginsengisoli (ex An et al. 2013). Next base: position 2,294,946 of record NZ_CP045434.1, read on the forward strand.
GTGCTCGTCGGCATGGCATTCTTCGGCGAGCCGACCGGCACCCTTCGCGTCCTCCTGATCCTGGCCATCGTCGCAGCCATCGCGGGGCTGCGGCTCAGCGCTTGAGATAGGGCAGGACGGCCGGGCTGTCCTCGATCGAACGGAAGAAGAGCGGGCCGGGAAGCGGGCCGCGCGCCTGCTCATAGGCGTAGCCGAGGTTGAGCAATTCGGCCTCGCTCCACTTGGCGCCGATAAAGCTCAGACCCACCGGCAACCCGCGCACGCTGCCCATCGGCACCGTCAGGTGCGGATAGCCGGCGACCGCCGCTAGGCTGCCCGCGCCGCCGCCGCTGATCTGGTCGCCGTTGACCGCGTCGATCTTCCACGCCGGGGGCATGGTCGGTCCGACCAGCGCAGCGAGGCCGTATTGCTTCAGGAGTCGATCGATCCCGTTCGGCCCGGCGGCGGTGAAGCTCAGCTGCCGCGCCTTGCGGTAGGCGGGATCGCTCAGGCCCTTGGTCTTCTCGGCGGCGATGAAGGTTTCCTGCCCGAACAGCGCGAGCTCGGTCGCGGCATGGGCCTGGTTGAAGGCGATGGTGTCGGCCAGCGTCCGCACCGGGAGGTTCGCCGGGCTGCCCTTGAGGTAGGCGTTGAGCCCCGCCTTGAGCTCGGTGTTGAGCACCAGCCCCTCGTTGCGGCCGATCTGGCTGTCGTCGAATTTCTTGATCTCGACCAGGGTCGCGCCCTGCGCCTTGAGGACGGCGAGCGCGCGCTCGAAAACCTCGTCGGTGCCGAAGCCCGAGGCGAAGCGCATCACGCCGATCTTCTTGCCCCGGAGCGCGGTGGGGCTGAGCCCGGCGGCATAGTCGCGCTTGTGGCGGTCGGCTTCGACGGTCGCGTGGTCGGCGAGATCGCTGCCGGCGATCACGCTCAGCACCAGGGCGGCTTCGCGCACGCTCGCAGTCATCGGCCCGGCGGTGTCCTGGCTGGCGCTGATCGGGACGATATGGGTGCGGCTGACCAGTCCGACGGTGGGTTTCAGACCGACGATCCCGTTCAGCGAGGCCGGGCAGGTAATCGAGCCGTCGGTCTCGGTCCCGATCGCCATTCGGGTGAGGCCGGCGGCAACCGCCGCGCCGCTGCCGCTCGAGCTGCCGCAGGGATTGCGGTCGAGCGCGTAGGGGTTACGGGTCTGCCCGCCGACCGCGCTCCACCCCGAGATTGAATGGTTCGAGCGGATGTTGGCCCACTCGCTCAAATTGGTCTTGCCGACGATGATCAGCCCCGCCGCGCGCAGGCGGGCGACGAGCGGCGCGTCGCGGCCGGTGACGTTACCGGCCAGCGCGAGGCTGCCCGCCGTCGTCGGCAGCGGCCCCGCTGCTTCGATATTGTCCTTGAGGAGGATAGGCAGTCCAGAGAGCGGACCAAGCGATCCGCCCGCATCGACCTGCTGCGCCTGCGCCAGCGCGGTCGGGTCGAGCGCGAGCACCGAACCAAGCGCAGGATCGATCCGGCGAATGCGCTCGATCGTCGCCTGTGTCTGACGGACCGCGGGTCCGACGGGCTGCGCGGCCAGCGGGGCAGTGGCGGTCAGCGCGGCCAGTGTGAGCAGCAGGCGAGGCAAGGGCAGGTCCTCTCGAGAAAAGGGATCGGCGGTCTGTTTCCCAGCTTGGCGACGGGACCGCAAGCAGGTTGCCAATGAGCGATTGGATGAGCGGCAGGCCACGCAGAGTGGGAACCCGTCACCTGGTTTCCCGTTGCTACGCGCTAAATGCGCCAGCATAAACGCTTTCGCACTTTTCTTGCTTTTGTATCGGGTGACGTTGCTTGAACGACAAGACTGTAAGGTCGACGCCGACCGACGCCAGCGACGCGACCGATGTCGACAGCATGGGCGACGCGCGTGGCACGCCTGCCGGCGGAGCGATGGATCTCTATCCCGGCGACAATGACACGATCGGCACCTCGCAAGGGCTGAACCATTGGCGTGAAAGCGTCATTTCGCACCCCGGTCTCGACGAGCGCGGCAACGTCTTCTTCGCCGCGATCGAGATGACGCGGATGCCGATGATCCTCACCGATCCCAATCTGCCCGACAATCCGATCGTCTTTGCCAACAAGGCCTTTCTCGATCTCACGCTCTATGAGGAAAACGAGATCCTCGGCCGAAATTGTCGGTTCCTGCAGGGCGCCAACACCGACCGCGAAACCGTGTCCGAACTGCGCGAGGCGATCCGCACCGGCAGCTCGGTTGCGGCCGAGATCCTTAACTACAAGCGTGACGGAACGCCCTTCTGGAATGCCGTGTTCATCGGCCCGGTCTATGACCAGTCGGGCAAGCTCGCCTATCAGTTCGCCAGCCAGCTCGATGTCACCCGCCGCAGGAACAGCGAGCAGGCGTTCCGCCAGGCGCAGAAGATGGAATCGATCGGCCAGCTGACCGCCGGTCTCGCGCACGATTTCAACAATCTGCTGCAGGTGGTGAACGGCAACCTCGAGCTCTTGTCCTCGTCGATCGATGGCGAGCGCGCCAAGCGCTACATCGACAATGCCCGTTCGGCGGCCGACCGCGGCGCCAAGCTCACCCGCCAGTTGCTCGCCTTCGCCCGGAAGACGCGGCTGACGCCCAAGTCGACCGACCTCACCCAGCTCGTCAGCGGCTTCGTCGAGGTGATCGAAAGCTCGCTCGGTAGCCAGGTCGATCTTCAGCTCAATTTGCGCCGCCGCCTGCCGCGCGTGCTGGTCGACGCGGAGCAGTTCGAAATGGCGCTGCTCAACATCCTGATGAATTCGCGTGACGCCATGCCGTCGGGGGGCGTGGTCACCATCACCACCAAGCAGATGCACTTGAACGGCGACGCCGCCGCCCGCCAGCTGCCCGAAGGCGACTATGTCGCGGTCGAGGTGCAGGACGAGGGCTCGGGCATGAGCCCCGAGGTGATCGAGCGCGCCATTGAGCCCTTCTTCACCACCAAGCGCGAAGGCAAGGGGACCGGGCTCGGCCTCGCAATGGCGTCGGGCTTCGTTCAGCAGTCGCGCGGGCGGCTGGAGATCGAATCGAAACCCGACCGCGGGGCGTTGATCCGGATGCTGTTCCCGGTCACCGCCGCGCCCGAAGAGGCCCTCGAGCGCCCGCCGCATCTCCAGGCCGCGGTGGTCGAGAATCGCTCGGCGGGCGAGCATCTGCTGGTGGTCGAGGACAGCGCCGAAGTGCTCGAGCTCGCGCAGGAGATTCTTGGCGCGGCCGGCTACCGGGTCACCACGGCCGAAAGCGGCGAGGCTGCCCTCAAGCTGTTCGAGAAGACGCCGGCAGGCACCTTCGACCTGTTGTTCACCGACCTCGTCATGCCGGGCGGGATCAACGGGCTGATGCTGGCCGATGAAATCGCCCGCCGCGATCCCAAGATCGGCATCCTGCTGACCACCGGCTACAATGAGGAGCTGGTCGTCTCGGGGCCCGAGCGTCCTCACAAGGACGTGCTGGGCAAGCCCTATCGCCGGGCCGAGCTACTCGACCGGGTCCGGCAGGCGCTCAACAATCGCGCGCACGATCAGGAACGGCGGACACCATCGGAATACGGCGCCGCCGAGTCCTGATCGCCGACTACTAATATTTGGCGTTCTTGGCGCGCTCGAGCCCGGCCCGGATCACGGCATAAGCCTCTTCGCGGTCGCCCCAACGGCCGACGCGGGTCCACTTCTCCGGCTCAAGGTCCTTGTAGTGGGTGAAGAAGTGGCTGATCTGGTCCATCACGATGGCCGGCAGGTCTTCGCCCTCGTGGACGCCCTCGTAATAGGGTGAGGTCTTGAATTCGGGGACCGCGAGCAACTTCTCGTCGCCGCCCGCTTCGTCCTCGAGGAACAGCACCGCGATCGGACGCGCGCGGACCACCGAGCCGGGGAAGAAAGGCGAGCGCGCCACCACCAGGCAGTCGAGCGGATCGCCATCGTCGCCCAGCGTATGCGGGATGAAGCCGTAATTGGCCGGATAGCGCATCGCGGTGTGGAGGATGCGGTCGACGAAGATCGCGCCCGACGCCTTGTCGAGCTCATACTTCACCGGGTCGCCGCCGATCGGCACCTCGATCAGGACGTTGACGGATTCGGGCGGATTCTTGCCCGCGGGGACGAGATCGAGATTCACTTCGGCTCCAGCAGATGATCGAGGGTGCCCATCCCGCGGCCGACCTTGACCAGTCGCGGGTAGCGCAGGCCGCCATGCCATTCGAGGCGGGCGGTACGATAGAGATCGCCGCTCTTGATGAGCAGGTCGATGGGGGTGGTCGGGCTGCCCTTGGCGGCGGTGATCGCGGTCTTGAGCGCGTCGCCGCTGAAGCCGCGGCCGTTGACCGCCAGCAGCTGGTCGCCGATCGCCAGCCCGGCGTTGAACGCCGCGCTGTCCCACAGCACGCTGCTGATCTTGCCGTCGCTGCCGACCGCGAAACCGCCCGAATAAGTGAGATCGGTCGACTTGGCGCGCGCCTCGCCGTTCTTGATCCACTTGGTCGGCTGGTCGGTGTAGACGAGGTTGTAGCCGCCCTCGGTCAGCCCTTCGAGGGGCGCCTTGGCCGCGACGTCATAGACCTTGGCGGTGAGATAACCGCGCCAGTCATAGGGGACGACCGCGTTCAGCCGCTGGACGATCTCGTCGAGCGTGTAGGTCAATTCGCCATAATCGCGGTCGCGCATCCCGAAGAAGCTGCGGGCGAAGTCGTCGATCGACTTGCGGCCGTTCGAGCGCGTGCGGATGATCCGGTCGACGTCGGTCCAGATCAGCTGGCCTTCGGAGTAATAATCCTCGCTCCGCTGCCAGCCGCGCCACGCCTGCGGCGAGCGCTGGGCGATGGTCGGATCGTTGGTGGTGTCGACCAGCGGCCGCCAGGCGCGCCCGGGCGTGCCCTCGGAATAGGTCGCGGCGGTCGCCGCCAGCGCATCGAGCGTATCCTGCTTGGACAACATCCCCGAGCGGGCGCCGAGCACATAGCCCCAGAATTGGGTCATGCCCTCGTAGACCCACAGATAAGTGCCCTGCATCGGGGTCCGATAGTCAGGCGTCCACAGGTCGGCGCCGCGGCGATATTTGCCGTCCCAGCTATGGCTATATTCGTGCGGCAGTAGGTTGCGGTCGCGCAGGACATTGTCCCAGTCGGTGAAATAGCCGCGCTTCACCCCGTCTTCCGAGCTGCGATGATGCTCGAGCCCCGACCCGCCGAGGTTGTCGGAGATGGTCAGCAGGAAGTTGTAATGGTCGTAATGCTGCGCGCCGAACAGCTTCACCGCCTGTTCGACCAGCCGCCGGTGCGCGGCGATCTGCGCCGGCGTCGCGGCAAGGTCGGCCGGCGTGTCGCCGATGACGTCGATGCTGACGTCGTTGGTCAGCGGGATGTTGCGATAGTTGCGCCCGGCGATCAGCGGCGAATCCATCAGGATCTCGTAGCTGGTGACCGGATAGTCGGTTCGGCCGCCGCTCTGCGCCTGCGGGCGGAGCGCGGTGCCGATCTTCCAGTCGGCGGGGACGATCACCGACGCCTGGATCGGAATCTGCCGCACGAAATAGCCCGCCGGGTAGAGCGAATTGGCGATCCACTGGATGCTCGCCATGTCGGGCGTCATCACCGTCCGGCCCTGGTTGGTGTCGGTCGGCGAGACATATTGGAATTCAACATCGACCGCGCTGACGCCCTGGGGCACGTCAACGTGGAAGGCGTAGACGTCGACCGGATCGCGGCGCCACTTGAGCACCTGGCCGTTGGCGGTGGGCCGGAAGCCGGCAACCTTGCTGATCTGGCCGCTTGGCGCGTGATTGCCCGGCAGCCACTTGGGATAGAGCAGGACGAGGTCGCCCGCCTGCGCCACCGGGACGCGCTCCTTGATCCGGAAGATGCCGCGCGCGGTGTCGGTCGCGTCGACCGTCAGCTGCAGCGTGCCCGGGTAGGGAATGTCGCGGGCGGTCGGGATCGTGTCGACGATCGGCACCGGCTGCGGGCGGCTGTTCTGCGGGGGGACCGGCGAGGCGGCCGCAATGGCGAGGGGTGCCGCGAAAAACAGCGCGGCGCTGCGAGTGGATCGGACCATGCGCCGCGCCTAGCCTTTCCCCCTGCGGGCCGCTAGTGGCCTTGCCCGATATTCATGGCGCAAATCTCCACCCCCCAACCCGTCCGCGGCATGCAGTCGCTCCTCGGTGAGGAAGCCGACCGCTTCCACGCCGTCGTCGCTGCGTTCGAGCGCACCCGTCGGCTGTTCGGCTTCAAGCGGGTCGAAGTGCCCGTGCTCGAGCCGACCGCGGTGTTCGCCCGCTCGCTCGGCGAGACCACCGACGTCGTCTCCAAGGAGATGTACAGCTTCGAGGATCGCGGCGGCGACAGCCTGACCCTGCGTCCCGAATTCACCGCCGGCATCGCCCGCGCCTATCTGACCGAGGGCTGGCAGCAGTTCGCGCCGTTGAAGGTCGCGACCCACGGCCCAGCCTTCCGCTACGAGCGCCCGCAGAAGGGCCGCTTCCGCCAGTTCCACCAGCTCGACGCCGAGATACTCGGCGCGGGCGAACCGCAGGCCGATGTCGAAGTGCTGCTGTTCGCCGACCAGTTGCTCAAGGAATTGGGGATCGGCGAGGGCGCGGTGCTCAAGCTGAACACGCTCGGCGATCCCGCCACCCGCCAGGCGTGGCGCGGCGCGCTGCGCGAGCATTTCCGTGGCCGCGTCGCCGAGCTCAGCGATGACAGCCGCGACCGGCTCGAGCGCAATCCGCTGCGAATCCTCGATAGCAAGGCGCACGCCGACTGGCCGGTGGTCGATTCAGCGCCCGCGATCGACGAATTCCTCACCCCCGAGGCGGCCGACTTCTTTGCTGCCGTGACCAGCGGCCTCGATGCCGCCGGGGTGCAGTGGGAGCGCGCGCCGCGGCTGGTACGCGGGCTCGATTATTATCGCCACACCGCCTTCGAGTTCATCACCGACCGGCTGGGCGCGCAGGGGACGGTGCTCGCCGGCGGCCGCTACGACGGCCTGATCGAGAGCCTCGGCGGCCCGCACACCCCGGCGATCGGCTGGGCGGCAGGAATCGAGCGGCTGTCGATGATGATCGACGCGCCGCCGGCAGAAACGCCCGATGCAGTGCTGGTTCCTCTGGGCGCCTCGGCCGAGAGCGCGGCGGTGACCATCCTCACCCGACTGCGGCAAAGCGGGCTGGCGGCCGACATGGCTTTTCGCGGCAATATGAAAAAGCGCATGGCGCGAGCGGCGGCGAGCGGCGCGGGCTTCGCCATCATCATCGGCGACGAGGAGCTCGCCAGCGAAACGGCGCAGGTCAAGGACCTCACGACCGGTGAGCAGCGGGCCGTGGCTTTCGACCTCATCCCCGCTGCGGTGACCCGCTGATGCAGATTAGTTCGGAGCGCATCGCGCAGATCGAGGCCAAGAAGAACGAACTCTCCTCGGCGATGTCGAAGGGCGACCTCGCGCCTGAGGACTTCGTCCGCCTGTCCAAGGAATATGCCCAGATCGAGCCGGTCGCCGCCGCCGCGCGCGAGGTGCGCCGGCTCCGCGCCGAGCGCGAAAGTCTCGGCGCGATGACCCGCGACGGCGACGAGGAATTGCGCGAAATGGCCGCCGAGGAGCTGCGGCTGATCGAGGACAAGTTGCCCGAGGCCGAGCGTGCGCTCGCGCTCCAGCTCCTGCCGCGAGATTCGGCGGACGAGCGCGCCGCGATGCTCGAGGTCCGCGCCGGCACCGGCGGCGACGAAGCCGCGCTCTTCGCCGGCGATCTGCTCCGCATGTATCAGCGCTTCGCCGATGAGATGGGCTGGAAGTTCGAGCTGATCAGCGCCTCCCAGTCCGAAGTCGGCGGCTACAAGGAAGCCGTCGCCTCGATTCTCGGCTCGGGCGTGTTCGCACGGCTGAAGTTCGAAAGCGGCGTTCACCGCGTCCAGCGCGTCCCCGCGACCGAGAGCGGCGGCCGCATCCACACCTCCGCCGCCACCGTCGCCGTGCTGCCCGAGGCCGAGGAAGTCGACGTCCACATCGACGACAAGGATCTCCGCATCGACGTCTATCGCTCGTCGGGACCGGGCGGCCAGTCGGTCAACACCACCGACAGCGCGGTCCGCATTACCCATTTGCCGACCGGGCTCGTCGTCATCCAGCAGGACGAGAAGAGCCAGCACAAGAACAAGGCCAAGGCGTTGAAGGTGCTCCGCACCCGCCTGTTCGAGCTCGAGCGCGAGCGGCTGGCGAACGAACGCGCCGGCGCGCGCAAGTCGATGGTCGGCTCGGGCGATCGTTCCGAGCGCATCCGTACCTATAATTTTCCGCAGGGGCGGGTGACCGACCACCGGATCAACCTGACCCTCCACAAGCTTCCCGAAATCCTCGAAGGCCCCGGCCTCAAGGAACTGACCGCCGCCCTCATCTCCGAGGACGAGGCCCAGCGCCTCGCCGGACTAGAGGACGCGTGAAAGCGATCGACCGGGCGCTCGCCGATGCCGCCCGGAGCCTTGCACCCACCAGCGACACGGCTCGCTTGGACGCCGAGCTGCTGATGGCCGAGGCGCTCGGGATCGACCGCGACCGGCTGCTGCTGAGCCCGCCCGACCGCGCCGTTCCGCCGCGTTTCGCCGAGATGGTCGAGCGGCGCCGCGGGGGCGAGCCGATCGCTTACATCACCGGCCGCCGCGCCTTCTGGAACATCGAACTCCATGTCGGCCCCGGCGTGCTCATCCCGCGTCCCGACAGCGAGACGCTGATCGCCGCCGCGCTCGAGCATTTCGAGGGCCGGCAGCCGCCCGCGCGGATCCTCGACCTCGGCACCGGGCCGGGGACGCTGCTGCTCGCCGCGCTCGACCTGTTCCCGCAGGCGACCGGCCTCGGGATCGACGCCTCGCGTCGCGCCTTGTCCTACGCCTCGGCCAACGCCCGCCGGCTCGGATTCGAGGGCCGCGCCGAATGGCGGCTGGGCGACTGGGCGGTCGGGGTCGAGGAATGCTTCGACCTCATCCTCTGCAACCCGCCCTATGTCGCGACCGACGCCGCGCTCGGGCCGGGCGTCGCCGAGCACGAACCCGCCGAAGCGCTGTTCGCCGGTCCGCAGGGGCTCGACGACTATCGCCGGATCGCGCCCGAAATCGGCCGGCTGCTCTGCCCCGACGGGCTGGCGGCGATCGAGATCGGTCATGACCAGGGCGACAGCGCCGCCGCTTTGTTCCGTGAGCGGGGCCTCGACGTGCGGCTGGCCCGCGATCTCGGTGACCGCCCGCGCGCCCTGCTCGTCCGGGTGAACAACAAATAACTTGGAAAAGCCGGGACGGCAGTCTACATCAAGGGCAGCAACGGGGCCGCGAACCGCGCACTCGAAAGCCCGACCGCTCCCGTCGCTACCCCCGATGACAACGCTCATGAGGGCGCCGCATGACAGGCGCGACGTGACGGCGAGGGGCACCACGGCAGCTGTGCCGTGCGGCGCCGCATCATCGACGGGTCGGTTGTCACGCGCTTCGAAAGTAGACCAGCGCCAGTGCGACAAGGAACAAGCATTTGATGAATAATCGTCAGAACGGCCGCCGTCGCGGTCGTGGGGGACAGCAGCGTCCGCAGGGGATGGGCGGTGGAGGCGGCAATGCCCGCGACAGCCGTCAGCGCGGGAATGCCGCGCAGCTGCTCGAAAAGTATAAGAGCCTGGCGCGCGATGCCCAGATGTCCGGCGACCGCGTCCAGACCGAATATTATCTCCAGTTCGCCGATCACTATTTCCGCGTCCTCGCCGAGACCCGGCCGCGGTTCGAGGAACAGCGCAATTCGCGCGACGAGGATGAGGACGGCGACGACGCCGATTTCTCGGGCGACGACGGTGACGAGGGCGACGAGTTCGACCAGCGTCCGCAGCAGCAGCGGCAGCAGCAGGAGCGCCGTCCCGAACGGACCGAGCGTACCGGCCGGACCGAGCGGAACGATCGCTACGAGCGGTCGGATCGCCCGGAGCGCGCCGAGCGTCCCGAACGGACCGAGCGCGACGAGGGCGAGCGGCGCGAGACTTTTGCCCGCGAGGAGCGCCGCCCGGCGCGCCGTGAGCGTCCCGCCCTGCG